>JAOTXR010000024.1 GCA_029862285.1 Gammaproteobacteria bacterium | reverse complement strand
GCAGCGGCGTGGTTGCATCTGCGGCGGATCCTGCTCAGAGCGCGGGGGCGTTCAGAACTGCTGTGGGCTCAGCAAATGGCGAGGATGTTGCAGGTCTCTCTTTTGTGCTTTCTGGTCGGCGGTGCCGCGCTGAGCAGTGCCTACCATGACTTTATCCTGATTATCCTTGTAATTTCGATGAATCTGGATGTCCTGACCGCAGAAAAAACCGTCAAAATATCGCCGCAACTTTCTGCCGTAAAATCAGCGTTGTGACATATATATGGAAAGATACTTCTCGAATAGCCTGTTGATTTCAGAAGATTATTAACTGAGAATTATGTCGCTTCGTTTAAATTAAACAAATCTAGCTACAAGGCCTTTGACACGTTCATATCGATCTGATAGAAATGCGGTCGTGAAAAGGCGAACCTGGCCGAAAGGCAGGGGCGCAAAGCCACCGGTCTAAGGGGTTACCTATGACAGCGGGGTTGCCAAAACAGACGATCTTTATTCGTGGCACCTGCCTTCAGAAAACCCCCGATTTGTGTCTTTGCGCTGGCGTTAACCGCCAAGCCTAAACTGGCACTGTTCGGAGATATCTCAAAATGCAGGAAATCGCCACCGTCCGCTCCATCGTTACAAGTACAAGAATGACATCCGTTTTGTTAATGCTGTTAGTCGCTGGATGCGGATCCGGCGGTGGGGGCGAAACCGAAGAAAACACAACACCCGTCCAAAGCTCGGGTGACCTCGATGCGTCGTTTTTTGCGCCGTCATCTGTCGTTGTGGGCCAGGCGTTTATGGTTGTTGCCAACGGGGATGTTAACTCTGAGGATGTCTCATTCGACTGGTCGGTAAGCCAGGCACCATCCGGTAGCCAGTCCTCTGTAACGGCACGCGGCGCTGCCGCGCGTATCACAACCGATCTGACCGGCACCTATGTCGTCAGCCTGACTGTTACCGACAGCTCCGGGCAAAGCGGTGTCGCATCCCGAAGTGTTTCCGGTGTGACAGAGACGTCATCAGGACCCGATGCATCCTTTTTCGCGCCGGAATTCGTCACCTCTGGCGAACCATTTGATGTTAGTGCAAATGTTGTTGCCCCCGGGCTGACTTATGATTGGGCGATTACGCAATCGCCTGCGCTCGCCGATCCTGAGATTATCCCAAACGGTCCTGACGCCCAGGTTGTTGCCGACCGGCCCGGCGAATACGCGATCAGCCTCATGGTTACCAGCCCGGAAGGCCAAAGCGATGCCGACTCACGTACCGTAACTGTGCTGTCGCCCACCAGCGGTACGGTTATTACCGGCATCGAGTTAAACAGTACGGCAAGTGGTTCCAGCACCGCGACGAACGTGCCAGTGACGTTTGGCCAGGTATTCGCACCGGGCGACGTACCGGCAGGCTTATCCGTCGAGGCCCGATTGGAAAACGGTGACGCAGCGCCTTTGCAGGTTGACGTCAAGAGCCGGTATCCCGATGGATCTTTGAAGCATGCCGTGCTTAGCAGCGTTGTCCCATCTTTGCAGGGCGGTCAACAATTACGACTCGAGATTTTGTCGTGCGATGATCACCAGCAGTTTTCGCCGGTCGAGTTGAGCGATTTGCCTGCCGAATACGATGCAACTGCTACGATTAACCTGGGTGGAAATATCTACACGGCTTCATTGCGGCAGAGCATGCTCGGTAGTGCGCCGTCATACTGGCTACAAGGTTTCGTAGCCACTGAAGCGCACTATCAAATACCATTTCGCGATGCGTCCGGCGCTGCTCATCCGCTTCTGTCAGCACGTTTTCAGCTGCGTGTCTATGAAACTGGCGACGCGCGAACCGACATCATCGTCGAGAATGCGTCAGCGTTTGGTGCCAATGCCAGCAACCTGAATTATACAGTTAACATCGTCGCCGGCGGTGCCGAGATTCTGCCGAGCAAACAGGTCAACCATCACCATCATTCACGCTGGCGCCGGATTGCCTGGCTAGGTGGCGAACCCCAGCTGCACCTGGAATATGATGTCGATTACGTAATATCCACCGGAACCGTGCCGAATTACGATCGCAGTATCAGTCTTTCGCCCAGTCATTTGGCAGGGCTGGAAACGAGTTGGAACAACAATAGTGACATCATGGACTCAGGTCTTGCCCTCAAAAACATGCCTGCACCGGGTGGGCGGATGGATCTCGGCTTGTTGCCAGGCTGGACTTCCATGTATCTCTATTCGATGACTGAAGGCGCTGCAGCGGCCACTTATGGTACTGCCGACGCCGCCGCGCACTGGCCGATTCACTATCGAGATGCAGACACTGGTTTGCCAGTGTCGTTGGAAGACTATCCAAACCTGACAACGCACGCCAACGTTTTTGATAGCCCATCAAATCCGTTACCGCCATGCAATAACTGTGGCACAACCATGAACCCGGATACGGCGCATCAACCGTCCCTGGTTTTTGTTCCCTACTTATTGACCGGCGACCACTACTATCTCGAGGAACTTCACTTCTGGACAAATTGGAACTCTTTCCCGGTCGCCCCGCAGGGACGCGATTTTGGTCAGGCCGTGTATCGGGCCCAGCAGGCGCGCGCCCAGGCCTGGTCTATGCGGACTCTATTACAAGCCGTATTCATCACGCCAGATAACCATCCGCTTAAGGGTTACTTTCAGACTCAGCTCGACAATAACTTCCAGTTTTACATGAACGAATATGTAAATAATCCATCAGCAAACAAACTTGGATGGATTATTTCCGGGTGGACAAATCCTGCGCATGCGACAGTGCTTCTCTCTCCATGGGAAGATGACTTTTTCACAATGATAATGAACTACGCGCGGCATTTAGGTTTCGCCGAGGTTCAACCAATACTCGATTGGAAGATGCAGTTTTCCAGAAAGCGAATGACAGATCCCGTATTTTGCTGGCAGTTTGCAACCACATATCGCTTTGTTGCCAGCCAGCCTCTGCCTGGACCGATGTTTGACAACATAGCAGACGCGTATATCCCGACATTGCAATTCAATTTTGGCGGTCAATGGCAGGCGATCAGTCAGAACGAATGTGGCACCGCCGCGATGGCTAATGCAGCAGGCTTCTCGGGGGCAGGTGAATTTGCGGGCTATCCCAACCATCCAGTCGGCTATCCAGCTGCGCTGCGTCCTGTATTGGCCGCGGCGGTGGAGCGCAATGAAGACTGGGCGCAACTGGCGTGGGATAGACTGACCAACGCGCCGCGTCAGCCTGATTTTGCACAGCACCCATCTTTCGCGATTTCACCGCGCTGATAGCTGTCCGAGCCAACTACGGTTAATCAGAGATAGCCACGCCCCAAACGGGGCGTGGCTGGACTGCGTTAGAAGCCGTGTACTTCGCGAATGTCCGCGTCGGCACCTGGGCCGTGGCACAACACGCAGGTCTCAATAACTGTACCTTCGGATGCCGAGATCATGGTGCCATCTGCCGATTGCATGGCATCAAATGCGCCGCCGTTATGAGTCATATGCGCGGTTGCCAGTGCGCTTTCATGACACGATGAGCAAACCGCAGCGTTGGGTGTGATATTGATGTCATCGGTCGGATCACCCAGATCCTCGCCACTATCAATAGTGGTTGCCAGAACATCAGCGCCGACCGGATAGAAGGTGTTGCCGTCATGACAGACGTCGCATTGTTTGAGCTTGTCGAGCTCGCCGGGGAATATCACATGCGAGTAATCGTGCAGACTGCCGCCAAACCCATAGACATAAACACCGTTTTCGGACTCACCACCGTAATGGATGCGGTGGATCATGCGCTTGAAGTCCACTGACACCTCATCCAGACCATCGGCGGAGGTTGTGGCGTCGACACCGGCCTCCTCACGGGCACGGATATCTGTGGCATCGGGATTGTGACAGCCGACGCAAAGATCGATGTTATCGGTGCGGTTGCCACCGTGCAGACTCAATGACTGGTGACAGGTGAGACAGTTTTCCAAGGCTACCACCGGGCGACGCGGTTCCGCTTCGTCGTCGGTTATCGCAAAGAAGGCAGTCGCCCCGGCCGGAGTGACTTCAATTATTTCCTCGTTAATCGTACCTTCATTAACAATTTCGGCAGGATGACCCTCTATCGCCACCAGGCCGGAGCCGGTTACGTCAAGCGGAATCATGACGCCCGAAGTGATGCTGAAAGTACCGTCCTCGTTATCGGTTGCGCCACCGCCCAACGGGTTGAGACTGACCATCTGTGCCGGCGATCCTGGGCGGAATCCGGGAATCTCGCTGCCGCTACCGGTGTTTTGGTAATCGGATGTCGACCAGCCCAGGTCGATTGCGAGCCGGCTGTCGCCGCCTTCAAAAGTAAACGGGTCATCATTCTGGATGTCATAGAATTCGCCGTCTGCGTCGGTCACAGAGAAAGTCACCGTCGGGAATTCACCTGGCGCGGTATCAACTACTTCGACAATGTTGTACTGATAGTCGGCCGCCAACACCTGACTCAGGATCGCGTGAGACTCGTCGATGGGCCCGGCAAAACCGTCGGTGCGGTGGCAATCCGTGCACTGGGCGTTAGTCGCGGGACCGACTAGGTGTCCTTCGCCGGTTACGAAGTCGACATCGTCGTGACAAGAGCCACAAGCTTCTTGCGTCGGTTTCTCCAGCCAATTGACAGCATCGGGCGTTGCCCCATTGGTCTCATCATGGCAATTCCGGCAATTGCGAATGTCCTGTGGAAAAGCCACGTTCGAATAATCGTGTTCTCCTTCACGGAATCCGTAAATCACATACTGACCACCAGCTTCGACACTGGGCAGCGACGCACCACGGTGGATCTTGTGGATCATAACTTTCATGTCCACCGTGTTACCGCTGTCCTGATCGGTCGAACCGGGATTGTGGCAGGTAACACAATAGCCGGCATCAAAGCGCCTGCCGCCGTGTAGTGCCAGTTTCGCATGGCAGACATTGCAGGATTCGGTTTCAACGATTTCCCGGGTGAATATCTCCGAGATCGCCCCGTCGGAAGGTCGCCAGGTGTAGACGGCATTATCCGTCGATTCTGCGACACCGCGAAACTGGATGGCGACGCGATGTGTTAGCGTATCGTCATAAGCGACGGCGGCAGCGTCGAGGTCGACGGCAAAAGTATAGACATAGGTGCCGTCTTCGTTGTCGATGAGTTCGCCGTCATCGCCGTCTTCCGTGGTTGCCTGCACAGCGGTGTCGAGCGAATCCGGTTCTTCGCCATCTGCGTCTTCAATGCGGGTAATGTAGCTCTGCCACTCGCTGGCATTGCCATCGACTCCCGGAACCAGGCGTGCGATGGTGAGATCGATGTTGCTCTTGGTCAGTCCGATGGTCGGATTACCGGTTTCGTCGACGAGAGAGAAATTGACCTCTGGCTGACTGGCGATTGTCACGCTGGATATCTGCGCGGTAATCGCGGCAGCGTCACCGACCTCGGTTAAACCGTCACCGGTGCCGGGATCGCCGGGATCACCGGGAAGGCCCTGAGGTCCGGTCGCGCCCGTGGGGCCAGCCGGGCCGGTGGCGCCCTGCATGCCGTCATCGCCTTCGCAACCGGAGAGAGCGAATAGGATTACTGCAAAAGAAAGAAAACACGACGCCCACTTCATGCTCATCGCTTACCCCCACGTCCTTTTATTTCAAATTCAGGCTCTGACGTATATTACCGTTCTGCGACTCCCTGTAAACAGGTACGGGTTTGTACGTATGGGTCCCGATTATCCAGATTAGCGAATCTAGGGTAGTAACTGCTGTAAAATCTCCGGGTTTTCCTCGCGCTCGGCCAGAACGGTATGGCAAGTCTCGCAATCTTTAGAGATACGCTCGCGGTCTTCGGTGCGGTGTCTGCGGTCGTGACAGCGGAAACAGCCCGCTGAGGCCTCGTGGCCAATGTGATTCGGGTACGTGTCCCAGTAGACATTCATCGCCGGAAATACGTTGGACACATAGATATCGCCGAGCTGTCCGATGGCCGCCTCAATTGCTGTCGCCTGGCTGCTGTGGACTTCCGGATACTCCGTGCCGTAGAAAGCATCGATCGCGCTGGCGATGCCGCTGCGCGCCGCCTCATGTGAGTCGTACTCGATCAGAAGCTCTTCGAGCGCCTCGCGCTTGATGAAGGGCAGGTTTCGATCGATGCGACCTTCGTCCAGCGCCAGGTCAACCTCGTCCTCGGGTTGCCGGTAGATATGTGTTGGGCGATTGTGGCAGTCCACGCAGTCCATGTTGCGCCAGACGGCATCCTCCGGCGCGTCGCCATTGCGATAAACTTTTTTACTTCCATCGGGCAGACTGAGTTCCACGTCGTAAATGGTCTCGCGCGACGCGTCGGACAGGTAACGAATCTGGTTCTGCGGGTCGACATGCCAGTGGATGCCCCGGGATTCACGTCCCTGGATGCCGCCGACTTTCAGTAACAAGGCTGTTTTTGTTTCAGTATTGGTCTCATCTTCTTTAAAATGAGTACTTACGTGCAGCTTGTCGCCGACAAATTTTTCCGGCCAGTGGCATTGCTCACAGGTTTCCCGCGCCGGTCTGAGATTGTGTATCGGTGTGGGTACCGGGCGTGGATACAGGTCGAAGGCGACGGCAACTAACTGCCACGTACCGGATATCTTCGATTTTACAAACCAGTCGGCTCCGGGACCGATGTGGCAATCGACACAATCAACACGTGCATGAGGCGACCTCTGGAAAGCCGTGAACTCAGGCTGCATGACGGAGTGACAGGCGGTACCACAAAAAGCGGTTGATTCCATCACATGCACACCCTTGTAAGTAGCGGCCGCCAGGATGACGATATTAACCAGAGTGGCCATTGCTACCATTAACGCCACGTTGCGGGTGCGATCAACGTTGAAATCGATCACCGGTAATAGCCGGCTAGATTTGGAATCACTATCTCCGGTCCTGCGTTGGCGCCGATTTGCGAGGAACACTCCCAGCGGAATTAGCAACAGGCCGAGAACGAATAACGCAGGCAAAATAAGAAAAGTGAGAATCCCCAGGTATGGCCCACCGTGAAATCCCAACAGATCGAGCAACAGGAATGTCAGTATCAATACACCGGTTGCGCCGGCGAGCGCTGTTCCAAACAAACTGATGTAATTGCGCGTAATCGCACTGAAGAAATCGCTTATGATTTTGTTCAGACGCATCGTTTCTACCTTAACCAGGGTGCGAGTACACTCCAGAAAATTGCAATAGCCAGCGCAAGCCCGATAAACAGTGCCGAGAATCCAAAGATCCGGGCAGTGCGCAATTCGGCTGCTGTCGGTGCATCGGCCATGATCGATTCGAGTTCACCGCTTTCTACCAGTCGGGCGTATTCCTTTGGTCGCTCCTCTTTGAGCCTTTCCAAAGGCATTCGTCCGGTGAAGATAACCGGGTCCATCGGAAAACTTTCCGGTCTCATATGAGTGTGGAAAAAGTGAAACACAAAAATGAAACCGGTTGCCAGTAGCGCCTCGTCGCTGTGCACAATTTGAGCGGCATTGAGCGCCCAACCTGGCAATAGTCGGGTAAAAAACTGCGGAAACCACAGTATCAGCCCGGACAATCCGATGATTGGCACGCCCCAGAACACGGCCATGTAATCGAATTTTTCCCAATAGCCCCAGCGATCGCCCTGCGGTTTCGGTCCCAGGTATACGAAATAGCGCAAGTTCTGCCACAGGGCAACCAGGTCGGACGGCTGCGGGACCAGCGAATTAGAACCCCACAGCAACCCTTGTTCTTTACGCTTGAATTTGCGGATACATAAGTTGACAAGGTGGAAGATGACATACGCGAAGGTACCGATCGCGGCCATCCGGTGAAACGCCCTTGCCCCTTCAACGCCGCCAAACAACGAGATCATTGTCTGAGCCCAATCGGAATGGTGAAATTTTAGCGGCAAACCGGTCGCCGCCAACAACAGGAATGTCACTACGACGACCAGGTGTACGCGGATTGTCGTTGAGGAGAAACGGCGTACATACGGTCCTTTGGACACGGGTCTGGCGATTTTTTCGCCGCCAATCAAGCTGAACAAAGAGCGCTGTAGCCACAGCAGATCGTGTATAGCAAAAAAGCCAAATACCGCCAGCAGTAGTCCGGTCATGAACAGCCAGACAAAATAGACCTCCGGGTTGCTCTCCCGGTCAGTCGGATCGCTGTGCGGATCGTAGCTGAGAAAATACTCAGGAGAATCACCGTGGCATGCGCCACAGGTCGTAGCCAGATTATCGGGATGAACACTGGACCTCGGATCCACTGCCGGCAGATTGCGGTGTGGCGTATGGCAGTCCGAGCAAATGGCAGTGGTTATGAAACCCAGTTCGCTGGCTTTGCCATGAAAACCGTCTCTATACGTCTGGTACACGCCACCATGACATTCGCCACAAGTCTCGGGAAACGCGAGCCTGTTCTGATTTGAGTCGGGCGCATCGACACCGTGTGAACTGTGGCAAGTAGCACAAACCGGGGCATTCTCATTTCCCGACGACCATGCCGATCCGTGCGCACTGCCCTGTTTCCAGACTTCGACTACCCGCGCATGGCAGGAGCCGCACATCTCGGGACTGTTTTGATGCGAAGTTGGTGCTTTCGCGGCATCGATCGCGGTCATGGCATGCGCATCGCCATGACAATCGGTACAGGCGGGCGCATTGTCCAGCGCCGATACCAGTAATGCGCGGCCATGCACACTGGTGAGATAACCGTCGATCAACTCGGCCGGCTCGCCATGACAGGAGCCACAGGACTTGATCTGGTTCATCGCTGCGACCGGCGAGTCCCTGGTGCCATTTAATGGAATTGCATGCGCGTCGCCATGACAGTCGCCACAGGTCACGCTGCCGTCGTGCACGCTGCGGCTGACCGTCCGGTCTATTCTGCGATGACAATCCGCACATATGTCGGGTTGCGATTGATCCACGGCATGCGCTTCGCCGTGGCAATCCGAGCACGTTAGTTCCTTGTGTGCGCTGGTGGCAATGTGGGCACTGTCTTCGTGGCACTGCGTGCATACAGCAACGCCAGCCAGTTTTTGCAGATTGACCCGGCGGTGGGGCGCACGTTCCAGGTTGCTGTGACAGTCGAGACAGCCGGTGTCGACGTGCGCTGTGGAAGAGACGTGCACATCCTCGTGGCATTCGGCGCAGGGTTCCAGATCGGCAGCGATGAGGGGTGCTGACATCACCACAGCCACAAGAATCAGGAATTTGCCGCGTACGTTTCGACCGGGGTGGTGTTTCATGTCATGACGCCGATTTTTTTCGCAACTTGCTCTGGAAACGGAATTGATGTGAAGCGGGTCTGAATCTTGTCAATCCGCTTGCCCCCTGGGAATATTTCAGCCTGTCGCGCAACACGATATCGATTCACGGTCATGTCGTCAGCCCTCCCCCGGAGCGGCAGGCGACCGGGATATCGTTATGCGACACCCTATCGTGCACACGATTGTCTGCCTCTTCCAGCGCGTACAATAGACGCAGCCAGTGCGTAGGGAAAGTAGTTAAGGGATCCCGGCATAATTCCCTGGCGCGCCGAGCCCGGAAACCGCCAGCCGGAGCGTCTGCAAGGGCGACTGGCTTTCGCCTGTGGAGACTACGCATTGTTCGCGGGCACGCGCCATGCTATACGGAACGGGAGTCATCGTGGGAGTGTCATGCGGGCAACAGGTTTTTTGGTACCGCTAGTCGCCGGCCTGGTGTGGGTCCTCGCGCAGCCGGTGACGGCCCAAATGACGACGAGCGACCGCTGCGGCTCGTGCCATCGCGATATATTCAAGATGTGGCGGGCATCCAAGCACGCCGATTCCGTGGAAGGCGCTGCCTTTCTCGAGAGTTTTCGCCAAAGCCAGGTCGCGTGGGGCGACGATCGCTCACGCGTCTGCCTCGATTGCCATGCCCCGATGATTGCGGAAACCGGCGATTGGGAACTGCGCGAGAAGGTTACCTGGGAGGGCGTCAGCTGCGACGTTTGTCATAGCCTGGTCGATGTCGATCTCTCCGGACATGGACCCCGCATGCAACTGGAATTCGGACCGATCAAGCGTGGACCCATTATTGGTGCCGAGTCTACCGGGCACGAGGTAGCCTACAGTCCGTTACACGAAAAGTCGCTTGCTTGCGCTCCTTGTCACGAGTACGCGAGCGCCGATGGCGTGCCCATCATGACTACGTTTTCCGAGTGGCAGAATAGCCAGGCCGCCGCAGACGGGACTACTTGCCAGGACTGCCACATGTGGCGGACGAAAGCGAATATCGTCGACCCGCGCGTGAAACGCATCGAACGGGCGGAAGTCAACCTCCACGAGATGCCGGGCGGACGTTCCCTGCACCAACTCGTCAAGGCACTCGATATCGAATACGACCTGGTGCGCACCAAAGAGGGTATCGATGTCGTGGTGCGGATCGCCAACGTAACCGGTCACGCCGTGCCAACCGGTATGCCTAGCCGGGAGATCATCCTGACTGTAGAGGTGGCCGCGGCCGAAACCGCCCGGCAAATTGACCAACGCATTTTTGGGAAGTCATTTGTCGACGCTTCAGGCAAGCCAGTGGAGTACACGTGGGGTTTCTTCGAAACGGGGGTCCGCGTCGACAAAGATACCCGATTAGCTGCCGACAGCGAGTGGACGGAGACGCTTAGCTACTCACTGCCGGACGACGCCACCGCGTATTTCAAAATTCGTTTGGAGTACCGCAATGCGATGGCAGAAATGCAATACGAGGCGACTAGGTTTGAGTTCTTCTCGGAGCGGCGCACCGTCAAGCGCGGATCTGGCAGGCTGCGGTGAGGTCAAACGCCCGTGCAAGGGGCACGGCAATAACATTCCCTGCAACTTCTGCCGTTAATAGAATGGAGCCCATCGGCAGCTTTGTGCGGCTAGCGTTGATCGCGGTTTTCTCACTGGCCATATCGGGCGTAGCGGCCACCGAGGAAAACACCGGTTTCGAGGAATTCTCCGGTTATTCGGACGCTCCTGCATTTTCGGTGGTGCCACGTCAGGACGAACTCGCGTTCTACCCATGTTCGCAATGCCACGAATTCATGGAACCCGACGCCAGCGTGCGGGAGCTGATGTCGCCACACGAGATTGACCTGAAACATGGGCAGGGTCGCTTCTGGTGTTTTTCCTGTCACCAACTGGATGACCGTGACCAGTTGGTCGCGACGAATGGCCGGCAGGTTAGTTTCAATGATGCGCATCTGGTCTGTGGCGGCTGCCATGGCCTGCGTCACAAGGACTGGTATTTTGGTGCGCACGGCAAGCGACAAACAGACTGGAAAGGCGAAAGGGTGATCTATAGTTGCACTAACTGTCACGACGCGCACAATCCGGTTATAGCGCCCCGCAAGCCAATGCAGGCGCCCGGAGTACGAACCGGTCTGGAGCGTGCATTACCCGATGTCCACGACAGGGTTGAAGTCTGGGAGCGCCATACCGAAGACGAACCGTCGGAGCAAGGCGACCATGAGTAAAGACAGCGGTACGTCAGAAGCCAGGAAATGCGATCAGGCGAGACGGGGTTTTCTCGAGAGACTCGGCCGGGCGGTAGCAACCGCCACTGCCGCGGTCCCGGCATTGGCGACGCCGGCCTGGGGCGGGGCGACGTTTCTCGAAGTTTTCGGCGATTTCTTCAACAAGCAATACAAGAAAATGAGCCGCGAAGAAATCGACAGCGCGCTGGCTAAAATAGAGCGCAGGGTGCAGGACCAGTACGGTGTAGAGATCAATTGTGTCGACACACCGCCCCGGGAAAAGGTCGTTTTTGGCTACGCTATCAATATTTCGACGTGCCGCGGCTATCGTGATTGTGTACACGCGTGTGTCAAGGAGAATAATCTCGGTCGGAATTCACAGGTGGAATATATTCGGGTTCTGCAGATGGATCAGGGCACGCAAGACCTGGAAAAGTCAGATCATTACTATGATCCGGAAACCGTACCTGTTGAAGGCAAATACTATCTGCCCGTGCAGTGCATGCAGTGCGACAATCCACCCTGTGTAAAAGCCTGCCCGGTCGAGGCAACCTGGATGGAGCCTGACGGCATAGTGGTCATTGACTATGATTGGTGCATCGGTTGCCGTTATTGTATGTCGGCCTGCCCCTACTCGGCTCGTCATTTCAACTGGACCGAGCCGGAATTACCGAGCGACGAAATCAATGGCGACACACACTATCTGGGCAACCGACCGCGGCCACGGGGTGTCGTCGAGAAGTGTCATTTCTGTATACAACGTACACGTGATGGCGGCCAGCCGGCCTGCAT
>JAOTXR010000023.1 GCA_029862285.1 Gammaproteobacteria bacterium | reverse complement strand
ATCTTTTATGATGGCCAGGTCAGTAAAGTTCACGACACCGTCGTTATTGAAATCTGGATCGCAACGATTGCCGAAGCCATCGCCGTTGGTATCGCGCTGATCGGTGTTGGCCAGTTCGCTACAGTTGTCTATGGCATCCGCAATGCCGTCGCCATCGCTGTCGACAACATTCGGCGGCGACACGAACACCGCTGTGGTGCGCGCCGGTACAAAAAAGTTACCGCTGCCCTGATCGAAACCGGACGTCTGGACGCGTGGGTCAGCGGAAACCTGCTGCACCGGGTGTAATTCGAACGGCACGCCGGCCAGACCGCCGATGGTGAAATTCAGGTCAACTTTGTTGGCGTTAAATAACACCAGGATATTCTCGTACAACGGATCGAGATCCACCGCCTGGTCGTCGGCAAGCTCCATCACGATCAGGCCATTGGTCTGACCCGAACCCATATTGTGATAATCGAGCCTTGCCATCACATCGCCGGCGGTCGCCATCCGGAACAACCGCGAGCTATTACGGATCTGCAGCATCTCTTTGAAGTGGTTCGAATTTGCGAGGATATCGGTGGTCGCCGGTCGCAGCGCCGGATTGGCCAGCAACGGGGCGATCAATGGCCAGGCACCGGCGTTGTCGCCTGCAGGCGGCAGACCGATACCGAAGTTATTTGTTTGATAACTGAAATCGATCTGGTTGAACCAGTCACCGGAATTGAAACTGTTGAAGTCCATCGATTTGGATCGCAGGATGTCGCTGCCGGCCTGGTAGAACGGGACGCCCTGTGAAAGCGTTACGACGCTCAGCGCCATGTTTTGCATACGCACGCGGTCTTCCATCGAAGTCAGCGGCGCGCCGTTTTCGCCCCACGGTGCCTTGTAGGCGATCAGGTCGTACAAGGTATTGTTGTCGTGCTTGCTGACATACTGGATCGCTTCCTGTGGATCCAGCGTATAACCGGTGCCATTGAAAGAAGCGCCGTCAACCGCGTTGTTGTTCTGATCGATGATCACATAGTCCTGCAGGTTGCCGGCCATCGCGATCCGCAGCCGGTCCTGGGAGAAGCGCAGGTCGCCCTGGAAACGCTCGCCGTAGAGGTAACCGTTCCAGTCGTAGGCCTGACCCGTGGCAAAACCCTGTTTGAAAATATTCAGCGTCTCGAAGCCGCCGTGGGTCGAATCGCGGATGCGATCGTTGAAGGTGCCAACACCGGTGCCGGCCATATTCCACTGATACGCATAAACCAGTCCCTTGGCCTTGGCCGATCCGGTATCCCAGCCTTCGCCATAGAGATACACTTTGCTGCCATCGACACCGTCATCGATCAGCGTCAATGACTGCACTGCATCGCGCAGCGCTTCCATGTTTGTGCGTGTGTGCAGCGACATCAGGTCGAAACGGAAACCGTCGATTTTGTAATCCCTTACCCAGCGTACTGCAGTATCGATCATGAGCTTTTCGGCCATGTCGAACTCGGTGGCTGTGTCGTTACAGCAACTGGACGTTTCGATCTCGCCGTTCGGTGTCAGGCGGTAGTAATAACCCGGTACGATCTTGTCCAGTACCGAGTTGAAATTCTGTCCGGCGGAACTGGTGTGGTTGTATACCACGTCCAGGACTACCCGCAGGCCGTTGTCCGACAGCGACTGCACCAGTTCACGTAATTCAAAAACACGCGTCGGGCCGTCCTGCACCGTAGCGTAGCTGCCTTCCGGTACACCGTAGTGCACGGGATTGAAACCCCAGTTGAAACTGTCCTGATCCTTTGTTGCGTCGACTATAGCCTGCTGTTGGTCGGAATCCGCCGGGAAACTGGCCAGCACGACAGGGTCCGGCTCGCTGCGATCGGCCGGATCTTCCGGAATGTCGGCGAAATCGTGGATCGGCATCAGGTGTATGTGCGTCAGCCCGGCGTCGGCCAGGCCGATCAGGTGCGCCATGCCTTCGGACAGCGGGTTGGAGGTGCCGTCGTAAGTAAACGCCTTGTAAGTTCCGCGATGTGCGGCGTTAACGGTATCGTCATAGGCGCTGAAATCGCGTACGTGCAACTCGTAGATGGAAACGTCTTCCGGTGCATCCAGCGGCGGTTTGGCCAGGTTGTCCCAACCCGGTGGCACCGTCGCCGGGTCGTTCTCAATGTCGATGATTTGACCTCTCGCCGCATCGGTCGACAGGTTCGGTGCGTAGGGGTCGGTGACGAAATTGATCTGCACCGCCTCGAGTTCGTCCACCCAGACGGTTACTTCGTACCAGTAATACTCGCCATACCAGGCCGCATCGCCGGTGAGTTCCCAGACACCGGTCGCCGGATCGAAGGTCATGGCGACAGCGAAGCCGCCGCTGACCGGATCCGGCCAGTGCCGCAGTCTTACATTGTGTGCGGTCGGCGCCCACAAACGGAAAGTCGGTATCTGGCCGTCGAAGCTCAAACCCAGCGGACCGCTATAGCCAAACAGATCGTCGAGCACGCCCTGGATTTGTAACTGCGTTGCCTCGAGCAGGTCGCCGGCATTGTCGTATACGGCCAGCGCCATCTGCCCCTGGAGTATGTTGGGCACGTCGGCAAGGCTGCCGAAAGGAATTTTCAGGGCCTTGTAGCCACCGATGTTCGGGTACTTGGGATAGGAGTTGCCCGTCAGCAGTGAATCGAAGGATAAGGGGATACCCGAACCGGTAGTTGGCGGAACCGTCAGCCCGCCGTCGAAGGCATGATGCAACTCGTAGCTGACACTGGTCGGGCCATGCGAAGTATTCCAGGCGATGGTCTTTTCATCGACCCAGATTCCGCGTTTGCCACTGAGGGTACCGGTCGGTGCGACCGTGAGTTCGCCGTTGCCATCCTGTTGCCAGGTAATGTTGCTGTCAGTCGTATCGGTACAGCGTGCCGTGTATTCGTAGAGTCCGTCCGCCGGTGAAACCGTTACCGCATACTTGTCGTTGTTGCCGATATCACTGTCGTAACTCATTGCGGTTGCCGTTTCGTTCAGCCACGGGCCGCCAAAGAAGCCGACATCGCTCCACCACAGTTCGCAGTTGATATTGGCGCCTTGTCCGGGGCTGTCGGTAACACCGCCCTTCCAGACCTGGATATACACGGTGAACGAGCTGCCGGTAGTGATCTGGTTGCTCGAGCCGCCAGCCGGGGACATCTCGCCGACCCACCCAAGCGCACGCGTGGCATCGCCTGTGCCGGCGTAGGCCGATATCGCGACGAGTGTGAGTAGCGTAATTACGATCTTCTGGGCGCGCATGTTTTTCACTTGTCTGGTCCGAGCCTGGGATTGTACCGCCAGTTCGTCTCCGGCCTCATATTCTCACTCTGTTGGTAGTGCAGGATTGCTATACAAAAACGCCCCCTTGCCAAGTGCAAGGGGGCGTTGTTTTGCGAGGCCCGACTCGCCCTAGGGCAGCGGACCGACGACAGACACGTCGATCGATTCTGCCGGCACGGGCGGATCCTCCGGCGGATCCACCGGATTCGCGGTGAAGTTGAATTCATAGCAACCGCTTTCCGCAATTGTGATCGTCGCGTCTGTGCCAGGACCACTTTGAGGCGTGAAGTTCAACGGCGGATCGCCGACCACTGTGGGCACATCCACGTTGGCATATCCCAGTGACCAGTCTTCGCTCGCGATCTTGAAGGCATAGGAACCGGCCGTGATCTGTAGCCGCGCCTGGTACTCCATACTACCCAGGTTGGCTACGTTGTTGATTAGCGGGACCGCACCCCATTCGAATGCCATGCCGCCGCGCACAAACAGTTCCAAACCAGTAAAGTCCTCACCCGGGTCGAGCGCCGAAGGCTCGGGGGCGCAACCGCAGTTACCGAGACCGGGTCCGGGTGGCAACAGGAACTGGGTCTTTAGCCGGCCGACGTCGGCAAAGCCGATGCTGCTGCTGTAAACCAGATCGGCTTCCTGATCATAGTTGGCGTCGCCTTCGTTGGTCAGGAACGCGGCTTTCAATGCCCCTACATCGCCAAAGTCCACCAGGCAGTTGCCGCTCAGGAACGGAGGATCGACATCCGGTGCAATATCGCCATCGCATTCGTTACCGTAGAAATCGGCATCGCTGTCGACCTGGCCCCAGCTCAGGGTCGCTGCTGTGCAATCCACCTCATTGTCAATGCTGGCATCGCCGATACACACCGGCGGATTGGGCTGCAAGGTGCAGTTATCTTCCGTGTCGTTGATACCGTCGAGATCGGTGTCGGCGGTCGTCTGGAAGTCGTCATAGCCGCTGACGCCAAGAAACGCATCGCCCTGGCATTGTGGCGCAGCCGCCGACAAAACGCGGATCTCCTGGACATCTCGCATCGTGTCCTCGAAAGTCGCGCCTCCGCCAACTTGTGTCATCGTCGTTTCATCGACGAGAACACTGTAATTACGCCAGGTCGAATCGGCAGGCACGACAATGGCGTCGGTCGAAACCCAGCACGGCGGGAGTCCCCCCCGCACGGCGCCACCAAAAAAAGCGAGCCGCAGATTCACAACTTCGGTTGGGCCGAAATTGATGACATTGACGCGAATCTTGTTGACGCCGGCAGCGATGTAATCGCCGGTCCAGCGTGCATCACGGTTGAAGAAAACGTGCTTGCCGCCCGGGCCGGGGCTACCACTGGACTGATTCTCCAGGTAGGCGTCATCGGCCCCTTCGTTGCCACCGGTTGGAATCACCGTGGGTGGGTTGGGACTCACTGCGCCGTGGCTCCAACCCTCCGTCGTCTCACTCTCGAAGTTATCCAGGCCGCCCCGAGCGATGTCCTGTGCCTGTGCCATGCCGGCGGTGAGCAGCAGACTGGCTGCCAGCACGCTATAGCGATGCTTCATTGTCTATTCCCCCGAAATTGTTCTAATCGAACGCGAAATCGTTTCGCGCCACTTACCCTGCCCGGAGAACGAGCGGGCGTCCGCC
Source organism: Gammaproteobacteria bacterium (assembly GCA_029862285.1). Lineage (GTDB taxonomy): Bacteria > Pseudomonadota > Gammaproteobacteria > Steroidobacterales > JABDKV01 > JABDJB01. The sequence goes on along the minus strand of JAOTXR010000023.1, from coordinate 7,352 downwards.
CAAGTATAAGTAAAAATTGCCTCGGCCTGACACTCCACTTGACATATTTGCGCCCCGCCGTGCGCGGTTGACATAAAGCAGCGATAACTCGCTGTATCGGACGCGATGCAATCGTATGCACCAAAAACATCGTAGAAAACGCCGTTGCGGTGCGCGTTGCAGCGCAGCAAAAACAGACCCAAACGCTGCGGGGTGGGGGTTTGGGATTTAACATAAATTCGTCCGGTTGGAACCGATTTGACTTACATCCAAAACTGCAGGATAAAGGTCAACAGGCGTGGCAGCAGCGGCTGTCGCTAATAAAGAGGCTGGCGCCAATCAGGCGCTCCTTCGGGGGGATAAATATGAAAAAGTTATTAGTCGCCTTGCTCGGTGTTCTTGCCGTTTCGGGTGCGTTTGCGAGCACGACGGGAGGCCCGGAGGGCGATCCGGCGCCATGGGCCAACACACTCTTTGTCCGTGGCGTTTTCAACGGTTGGGATACTAGCAATCCAATGAGCTGGGATGGATCGACCTACACCGCCAAGGTCTTTATTGACGTTGGCGACTGGGAATTCAAGATTGCAAATAAAACCTGGGATGGTCCGGACTTCGGCAACATTGGCGATCCGAATGTGGTGCTCGGCACCCCGCTAGGCATCGGCACAGCCAGCTTCGGTAACCTGTTGCTGTCGATTACCGAGGCAAACGAGTACCTGTTCACTCTGTCGGATATTGCGTCTGATCTGTCGGCCGGGACGTTAACCGTAACGAAAAACGGGGTCGTACCCATACCGGCCGCGGGTCTGTTGTTACTGTCGGCACTGGGTGGACTGGGTTTCCTGCGCCGTCGCAGCTAGCACAGTTTCATCAAACACAAAAAACCCCGCCTCGTGCGGGGTTTTTTTATGCTGTTGACCATTTCCGCCGGCGGCGATGAAAAAGTTGCAGTAGCCCCGAGGTTCTCGATTATCGGTTATAACGAACGCGCTCTGAGTTCTTCGTATAACCTCAGCGCGGGAGCGAGCTCTTTCGATTGGATTTGGGCGTCGTCCGTTCTGTTGGCATTGACAAATTCGGGTGTTGCCGCCTCATCCGGCAGCGCAAGTCGTTCCACCAAGAGTGGCCAGACGACCGCCGTTTCATCGCAAAGACGCTCGTAGCACACCAGATTGGCATTGTCGGGCAAGGTCGCCAGGACCTGGTGCAAGACGCCAGTCCAGAGTTGTATCCAGTAATCCAGGGTCGAGGGGCGATAATTTGACTCGACCGCCTCGAACACGAATGGTCTGTGATCGGATCCAAACTCATGGTGTGCGAGCCAGGACATATACCGGCGCGAAAAATCGTCCTGTTCGTGCTCTACGCTAAAACGCAAATGCTGTTTGTGCAGGGACCTTGCCTGACTTGCCGGGTGCCGGAAAGGGATCAGAAATACCGCGTTGGGAAAGGCGCGAGAGATCGAATTCAGTCGAAGAATATTATTGTTGTTCTTGGAAAGGTAACGCTTGTCGCCGTGACCCATGAGGATATGATTGACATAGGCGCGAAATCCTTCGATCGCTTCGTCATCGGCCTGCATGGATGTCAGCCGATCCGGGTGTAAGTACGAGTCCCCGCAGAAAATTCGCCAATAGACCTCATCGAGTGCCTCAGGACTGTCGTAGTCGACCAAAACGCCGTCGCCGTGAGCGCGCTCCTTGGCCGTGCCTGGTTTGACCGATGGCCGGGAGAACGTCCCCCACAGGTTGGGCGCGAGCACGAAAGGCATGTCACGATAGGTCAGCGAGCGGAATTGCCCGGTCTCATAGATTCGTCGCATGAGTATGGTTGTCCCTGCCCGGGCAAGGCCTGAGACGAAAACGTGCCGGTTGCCACTCGTGTCCGCAGTTTTGGATCCATACAGAAGTCTTTCGATATCAAAAGAGGCCCTCGCAACAGACCGGCTCAGTGCCAACCTGTGCAGTAGCCTGGATCCAAAACCGTAACTGTGTTCAGGCAAGAAACCGTTTCCTCAGGGTTGCATACGCGAATACAATTATTGTGCTCGCTATGATGCCGGAAAAGGAAACGATTAGTCCGCCAAACTCCCCACCGGCCAATCCGGATACGATGGCAGCTACGAAAAACGCCGACATCGTTGTCAATAATATTGCAAACAGTTTTATTGACATCAAAAACAACGTAATTGCATATCTGGGAATTACGCGTTCTTTCCAGTGGTCTGAAATCCGTGAAGACCGGATTGTTCTTGCCACTTTGTGCAGCAGGGCATTCAGTTCTCCTACCCGCTGCAGGAAGCGTAACCTTACAAAGGCCTCAACAAAAAATACGCAGCACGCGACCAGAATAATCCAATTCATGGCCCTTCTTTGTCATCACTGGCTATGTTGTCTGACGATTTCTCAGGACCCCTGGATGTGTCTTCGTCACGGGGTTTTCTCAGCTTCTTGAGCAAACGTTTGGCCGGATACCAGACGATGGCAAAAATCGCGAGAATGACGGACGCGAAGATGCCGAGTATGACGCCGATTGTGCCTGCGCCCAGTCCCGGCCCTATATATGCGTATGCCGGGGCCGTGAGACCTGCAAAAAAGAAAAAAGCGAGCGACTTCAGTCGCATGATGAATAATCCCCAATCGGAAAGTCCAGGAAATCTGCCGGGACCCATTTTGCCTCAGAAACCAGAAGATTTTCTCCGTCGCCGTAACTATTTACGAACTCAAACACGATCTCTCCTGCCGGAGTTACTTCGAAAACTCGTCCTTCCTGTGGCGACGTGATCAGAATATTCTTATTTGGCAGTACCTGATGGTGCCCGCGCAGCTCGGTGTAAAATCCCTCGCCGCGACCATCGTAGATAGTGGTTGTCTCATAGGTGCCGGGGTGGACCGCAGTAACACGGCTGTAACGATCTTGATCCCACTGTCGAACGGCGTCGCGCATATTATTGTCGAAGACCGAAATAGTCCCGTCTGGTTGCCAATCCGGGTCATGCTGTCGCCGGAATTGGCCTACACGCCACCACTTTATCGCTAATGAGTCGGTATCGAACACGAATACCAAATTTGTAGACCGGGCACTTATCATCAGATCGCCTGCGTCAAACATCGGAAATGCGCTGTTCAGTTCTGGTGGCAGCGGTTCGATATCGTTGAAGTGCCACGGGTCCTCCAGCCATTCGCCCGTGATAATATTGCGGCGAAGACCGAAAATCTCAATATCGGGATTTGCCCCTTCGATGTCCCTGGCCGTAGTTGTCAAAAGCTGCTGCCCTGTTTCGCTATCGATCTTTACAATGTTGTCTTCGCCCTCGAGCGCCCAAACCGAAGCGTTGGAATTGTCGCGCTTGACGATATGGTGAAACGATCCGAGAGTCGTCCACATTGTTTCGCCGCAATAGGACATACGCTGAATCGCGTTACCCGGGTCTCCATCGTTAAAGATTATCGATCCGTCGCTAAACAACTCGATGCCATGTGGGAACTTGAGCACTTGCGGTGTGTAGGTTTTTCTTTGGGCCTCGGCAAGAGTGCGTTCCCGGTCATCGTCTCTCAAGATCCACCGATGAACCACTGTGTCCGTGTCGTCGATAAGAACGGCGCCATGCAGATGTTCGCGAAAATCGAAAGTGCCGAAAATAAAGCGATAGCCGGATTCATATTTCCCCGTTACCGAGTGTACAAGTGGTAAAGCGCGGCGCGCCCTTAGTCCATCAATTTGCACATTGTGGTATGCGCGATCATGTTGCGGTTCGAAATCCACGAGCTGCCGTTCCGGCTTCAGATTGATATCGTTCAGGAACTTCCCCAGCACTGTTGTCTCCTCTGCGGCATGTCCTTTCACAAATGCCGTCAGATCGCTGTGCGCTGACTTGATCAGGGCGTATGGGAATACCTGAAATTGCATCGTTGCTATGCCCCACGCGAAAAAGACGAGGGCGGTGAGGTAGATGATGGCAAACTTCTGCAGCCACCCCGCAAAAGTAAGCCCTCGTGCCCCCCTGATAGGGGCCGAGCAAGCAGGATGGTTCATAGGCCAGGCTGAATTATTGTCGCTTACGGATCAATATGATATCGGATAACGCAGCCAGGTGTCACTGAAGCAGCGGTCCAAAGAGGGGGCATATATCGAGTATATGCCCCCGATATTCAGGACTTGGTGGGATGGGCTCGCATCGCGTAGGCGGGGGCGGCCTGCGCCGGCGTCGTGCCGGTGCGGCCGACGCCGAGGGTGAATTCGGGATAAGCCTCGAGACCGCATTCGCCAACATCGACGCCTTCGAACTCTTCCTGTTCGGAGACGCGGATCCCCATCACTTTGCGGATCGCCCACCAGGTGCCAAAGCTGATGCTGAAGACCCATGCAAAAATAACCGCTATGCCGAGCAATTGAGCCGGCAGCGATGCGTCATCGTTTGAAAGCACGACAGCGAGTAAACCCCAGATACCGACGACACCGTGCACCGAGATCGCACCGACCGGGTCGTCAATTTTCAGTTTGTCCAGCATGACTATCGAGGTGACCACGAGTAGTCCGCCAACACCGCCAATTGCGGTTGCCAGCAGTGGTGCCGGTGTCAGCGGTTCGGCTGTGATCGCAACCAGCCCGGCCAGCGCGCCGTTGAGCGCCATGGTCAGATCCGCTTTACCGAACCACACCCGTGCCAGCGCCAAAGCGGCAATGAGACCGCCGGTCGCAGCCATGTTGGTGTTGACGAACACCAGCGCAACGGAGTTGGCCTCACCGACATCGGAGATTTTCAATTCGGAACCGCCGTTAAAACCAAACCAGCCGAGCCACAAAATAAATGTGCCCAACGTCGCCAGTGGCAGGTTACAGCCTGGAATGGCCTGGATGCGGCCGTCCTTGCTGTACTTGCCCTTGCGTGCACCGAGTAACAGCACACCGGCGAGCGCAGCCGCCGCGCCGGTCATATGGACCACGCCGGAACCGGCAAAGTCGAGAAAACCGGCCCCATCGAGGAAACCGCCGCCCCATTTCCAGAAACCCTGCACCGGGTAGATAAAACCGGTCATCACCACGGCGAACAACAGGAACGCCCAGAGTTTCATTCGTTCGGCAACCGCACCGGATACTATCGACATCGCGGTTGCGACAAAGACAACCTGGAAGAAGAAGTCGGAGAGATTGGAGTAATAGGGCGCGTCTTCGCCACCGGCCAGTACCGCCTGCGCGGTATTATCCTGCATGCCGAGCATGCTGATACCGGGGATGAAAGAATTGACGCTGTCGCCATACATGATGCCGTAGCCGCAGAGCATGTACATGATGCAGGCAACGGCGTAGAGGCCCACATTCTTGGTAAGAATCTCCGCCGTGTTCTTGGCGCGCACCAGACCGGCTTCCAGCATGGTAAAGCCGGCGGCCATCCACATGACCAGTGCGCCACACATCAGAAAATAGAATGTGTCGAGCGCGTAGCTCAATTCGAGTACCTTGTCCACGATTGCTCCTCTCCTGTTATTAAATTGCGGCTACGCCAATCTCTCCGGTGCGTATACGCATCGCCTGCTCGAGTTCGGTGACGAAAACCTTCCCATCGCCGATCTTGCCGGTGCGTGCCGCATCGATTACAGCCTCGATTACCTGCTCGCAGAGGTCATCATGTACGCCAATTTCGATCTTCACCTTGGGTCTGAATTCAACGCTGTACTCGGCGCCTCGATAAACTTCGCTATGCCCGCGTTGGCGGCCGTAACCCTTGACCTCGGTTACGGTTGCACCCGATACGCCAAACCGGGTGAACGCACGGCGCACGTCTTCGACTTTGTGCGGGTTGACGATGATTGTGATCAGTTTCATCCGGGTCCAGGCGCTACTGCGGCTTCCTGTTCAGGTCAAAACTCTTACCGATGCTGAAGACAATGTTGTTGTCTTCATCACCACCGCCGAGTTTGTCGTCCGTGTAAACCCAGGCCAGCGACAGATCGATGCCTTCGAGTGCGAAGCCATAACCCAGCGAGTAATAATCGCCGTCAAAATCGCCACCGAATCCGCCAATCACGCCATATACGCCGCTGGCGTGTTCGTAAGTCGCCGATAGAAAGTTGTAGTCCTGCGTGGGGCCGGTGAAGTTGTCGTATTCGCCGGTTGCAAAGTCGAGTGTAAGCGAACTATGGCCGACACTCAGGTTGAGTTCTTTGTAGGTATCGTCAAAATCGTCGGTATAGAAATAGCCGGTGGTACCGATGCCAAAACTGAAGTCCTGAACCGTCCAGTTATAACCACCGTAGAGATCGACCTCTGCACCCATGCCGACGTCGGCTGCCCAGGTGCCGAGATAGAAACCACCGCCTTCATAGTCGAGTCCGCCTTGTGCGGAGGATTCGCTTTGCGGGATCCCGCGATAGATATAGTGACTTTGCCAGCCGATGTTGCCTGAGACATCAGCCAGTACAGGCGGTGCCGCCAGTAGCAGCGCGAATAGCAGAGTTTTGCGAGGCATTTGCCTTCTCCCATAGCCGCGTTAAAAAGATTGGCGGGTCGATGGGTAATGCATAAGCAGGATTCGTGCCAACGTCCGTTGTTCCCGTAAAATCAACTTGTTACAGGAATCCCATGGTGGTGGCTACGGGGCGTGACGCACCGCGAATGGGCGGACCGGTGCCATACGACGCACCAACCGGGTGCGGATGAGTATGGGGTGGAAGTATGCAGCCCGGCTTCTAGTCGGGTTGGATCGCTGCCAGTCGTTGTTCCAGAAATTCCAGACCGAGATTCCCGGCTGCGCCCGGCGAGACGCGTGCCGCAATGCTGCTGTCCGCCGTGATGTCGGGCGATGTATCTCCGGCATCCTTGGTCTGCCGGTAGGCCTCGCGAAACGGAATTCCCTTGCGGGCGAGATCGATTGCATGGTCAGTCGCAAACATCGATGGGTCGATAGACCGCCGCAACTGCTCCTCGTCGAAACTGGTTTCCCGGATCAACGCGGGTACGCAAGCGATCGCTTCCAGCCCACGGCCAAATGCACGCAACAATGGCCCTTTGGTTGCCTGCAAATCGCGGTGATAACCGCTGGGCAGCGAGAGCACATCGTGAATTTCCGCGGTGGCGCCCTGTACGCTGGCATGCGCGGCGCGTAACAACTCGATCAGGTCCGGGTTGCGTTTGTTGGGCATGATCGACGAACCGGTGGTGAAATGCTCCGGCAGTCGCACAAAAGCAAACTCCGAACTGCTAAACAGGCTCAGGTCCCAGGCATAACGACGGACATCCAGCAACGCCTGGCTCAACGCGGCCAGCGCCTGCAACTCAAATTTGCCACGACTGTTCTGGGTGTAAATCGGGTTTAGTTGCATCCGTTCGAAATTAAGTGCAGTTGTGGTGAATTCCCGGTCCAGCGGCAGGTT
>JAOTXR010000326.1 GCA_029862285.1 Gammaproteobacteria bacterium | reverse complement strand
CGCGTCCAATCTGTTTTGAATACTGGAGTCAGCATGTCTGTCGAGCGCACGCTATCGATCATCAAGCCCGATGGGGTGGAAAAAAATCTCATCGGCGAGATATATCGCCGTTTCGAAAAAGCCGGTCTGGAAATCGTAGCCGGACGGATGATGCACCTGAGCCGGCAGCAGGCTGAGGGATTTTATGCCGTACACAGCGAGCGGCCGTTTTTTAATGACCTGGTCGAATACATGACATCCGGTCCCGTTATGGTGCAGGCACTGGAAGGTCACAATGCGGTCGCCTGTAATCGCGAGTTGATGGGGGCGACCAATCCGACAGAAGCCGATCCCGGAACCATTCGTGCCGATTTTGCAAAATCGATTGAAGAAAACGTCGTGCACGGGTCCGATGGCGCCGATACCGCGGCACAGGAAATCGAGTTTTTCTTTGGCGATGAGGGCTTGTGTCCGCGCACCCGCGGATGAAGTGACGCCATGACGATATCCGGCTCAGTGCAGTTGCTCGGCATGACCCGGGGACAGCTGGAAGGTTGGCTCGCTACGCGTGGCGCCAAACCGTTTCACGCGCGGCAGATGATGAAGTGGATCTATCGACGCGGTGTCGATAGCTTCGAGTCGATGACGGATCTGTCCAAAAAGCTGCGGGAGGAGCTCACCGAAACTGCCAGCATCCGGTTGCCGCACGTGCTGAAAGAAAGCGTCAGTAGCGACGGCACTCGCAAATGGTTGCTCGCCGCCGATGGCGGTCAGGCGATTGAGATGGTCTTTATCCCGGAACCCGATCGCGGCACGTTGTGCGTGTCCAGCCAGGTTGGCTGCGTGCTGGACTGTTCTTTCTGCGCCACCGGCGCCCAGGGATTCAACCGCAACCTGAGTACCGCGGAGATTGTCGGTCAATTGCTGCTGGCACACCGGGTGCTGGGCGATGGTTCCGAGGGCGATCGTCCCGTCAGCAACGTCGTCTTTATGGGTATGGGCGAGCCGCTGGCGAATTACCGCAACGTCGTCCCGGCGATACGGCTGATGCTGGATGAATACGGTTTTGAATTGTCGCGTCGCCGCGTGACACTGAGTACTTCTGGCCTGGTGCCACAGATGCGACAGTTGGCCGAGGACTGCAATGTCGCCCTGGCCGTGTCACTGCACGCGCCCGACGACGATTTGCGTGATCAACTGGTGCCGATCAACCGGCGTCATCCTATAGCCGAATTGCTGGATGCCTGCTGGGCCTACGCGGGCGATAGCGGTCGCCACATCACCTTTGAATATGTGATGCTCGCTGGCGTCAACGACTCTGCTGCACAGGCGAAAAAACTGGCCTGGCTGCTGCGAAACCGGCCGGCCAAGGTCAACCTGATACCATTCAATCCTTACCCTGGTGGGCGCTATAAGCGTTCCAGCGAGGCTGCTATCGCCGAGTTCCAGAGTATTTTGCATCACACGGGTCTGCGTACAATGACGCGGCGCCCGCGTGGCGACGATATTGCTGCTGCCTGTGGCCAGCTTGCCGGACAGGTGGAGAATCTGATTACCTCACCATTGCATGCGAAGATCGGAGGCGGGTCATGAGATTAGTGACAGGTGTACTGATGGCGTTGTTGCTTGTTGCCTGTATAACTACAGGCGACGTAGACCCGGGCACCGAAGTATCGCCACAGGAAGCTGCACTGACGAATCTACGCCTGGGTTCGGAGTATCTGCAGCGCGGTCAAACCGACCGTGCACTGGCAAAACTCAACCGCGCCGTCGAGCAGGACCCGCACCTGGCGCCTGCCCACGCTTACCTGGGGCTGGTGTACGAGCAACTGAATCAGCAGAAAGAGGCCGGCAAGCATTACAAGACTGCGTTGCGGCTCGACGATGACGATCCGACGGTGCGCAACATGTATGCTGTTTATTTGTGCCGCAATAACCGTATGCAGGAAGCAGAAGAACAATTCCTCGCCGCTGCCACGGTGCCCGGCTACAGGACGCCGGAGACCGCCTACACCAATGCCGGGCTGTGCCTGCAAAGAGCTGCCGATAACGCCAAGGCCGAGACTTACTTTCGCAAGGCGTTGACGCTGAATCCGCGTTACCGCGAGGCTTTGTGGCAAATGGCAAAACTCGCCAACGCGGCGGATCGTGATTTTCAGGCACGGGCCTTCCTGCAGCGTTTATCGGAAGTTGGCGATCTTTCCTCGCAGGCCTTGTGGCTGGGTATACAGGTAGAACGCAAACTCGGTGATAGCCGTGCCGCGGACGAGTACGCTGAAATGTTGCGTGCCAAATATCCCGAGTCGAATGAAACCCGTCTACTGGTCGAGTCTATGCGTAATGACGGATCGCTCTGATAAAGAGTCCATCGGCGGTGACATGGAGGGTCCCGGCATACAGTTGCGGCGTGCGCGCGAAGCCAAGGGCCTGTTGTTGCACGATATTGCCCAGGAGTTGCACCTGGACGAATGGATGCTCCAGGCCCTGGAAGAAGATGACTTCGCCGCGTTAGGCGCGCCGGTATTCGCCAAAGGCCACATGCGCAAGTACGGCGGCATGCTTGGTCTGGACACAGACGATTTGATGATCGCGTACTACCGCAAGCGTGGGCGCGACGATTCGCCGCCGCCGATTACCCACCTCCAGGCACCCAGTCCGCCAAGCCGGGAATTTTCCTGGGCAGGTCTGCGCTGGCTGCTGGCGGGGCTGGCCGCCATTTTGTTTCTGGTCTTTCTTTGGGCACTGCTCTCGCGTGACAATACCGCGGCGCAGGTCCGATCGACGGCAGTCCCGGATCGGGCAAGTCCGCCGGCTGCAGCCGTGGAAACTGATGCAAGTCCGTCTGGCGGGGCTGTCGCGACAGACGAACCGGAGGAATCCGATGTGGCGGACGAGACCGCCACAGACGGGTCGACTGCTCCGTCCGCAACAGAGGTACTAACCGAGGGGCCAGCCGCGGTGGCAACAGAGACGGCAACCGATGCTGCCCCAGATCCGGCAGCGGCTGCAGCGGCTGCAGCGGGCGCGGAAACGGTACAGCTGCGACTGTCGGTCAGCGGTGATTCCTGGGTGGAGGTTACCGACAGCCAGGGTAAGCAGCTTATTTACGGCATGGTGTCCGAGGGGCGCACGCGCAGCGCGTCCGGGGTCGCGCCAATAGAAGTATTTCTCGGCCGTAGCCGGGTCGTTCGACTGGAAGTCGATGGCGAGTTTTATCCGGTGCCACGCAGAGCTGTGCGCGGGAACACCGCACGATTTGTCATTGACCCCGATGCGCCCTGATTCATCCGCGGAATCGAAGATGGATC
>JAOTXR010000325.1 GCA_029862285.1 Gammaproteobacteria bacterium | reverse complement strand
CTGCATGAAGCTGGGCGGCGAGATGGCTAACGACACGATGGTGCCGGAGTTGATTAGCCGTCTGACGGGTAAGGACGCCATGGTGCGGGTACACATCATTAATATACTGGCGCGTTTCCGGCGCAAAGACGTACAGCAGGCCCTGCAAAAGCAGCTAACGGACCGCAGCAAACTAGTGCGGCAGGCGTCTTTGTCCGCCCTGTCAAAAATGGCAGAAGGCCTCGACATCGGATTATTGGGCAAATTGCTGGAAGACCCCGAAATCGAGGTGCAAAACAAGGCGGTCGATGTCCTGGTACGGGTGAACCACCCCGATACGGTCAAGCATCTGGTTGGGGCTCTGCAAAGCGAAAACGAGTACTCGCGTCGTGCCGCCGTCGAGGTCCTTAATGAAGTTGGCGACAGTAACTCTGTCAAGACATTACTCGACGCACTCAAGGACGGTGACTGGTGGGTGCGTTCACGGGCCACCGATGCCCTGGCAAATATCGGCGGGCCACGGGTGGTGGATTCGGTCCTCGAACTAATCAAGGATAAAGACGAATCGATTCGTCGCGCGGCGATCGAGATTCTCAATGCCACCAAGGATGAGCGAGCCACCAAGTATCTTATTGAAGCAACCCGCGACGAAGACTGGTGGGTGCGCGAACGTGCAGCCGATGCGCTTGCGGAAATCGGAGATAAGCGTGCGCTGCCTGCCCTTGTGGGCATGCTAGCCAGTGAGCCAAAGACGATTCCGGTCGCGCTACGGGCGATTGCGGTGCTCGGCGACGAAAAAGTACTCGGTCATATCACCCCGATGTTGAGCAGGCCGGAAAGCGACATTCGAATTGAAGCGCTGCGGGCGATGACAAAGGTAACCGATGACGTCAATGCCGAAAAAGTTATGGAGCAGATCCACGCGTTGACCAACGACCCTGACCCACACGTGAATCAGGCCGCCAGCCGTGCTCGCGATGATCTCGATGCCCGCTTCTCTGCCACTGCTGTTGCGGAAAACCTCAAAGCTGCTCAATTGGTCGAGCCGGCGCACACAATGTTCATAGACGCCAATGCCGCAATCGAAGCCGCCAAAGCGGCACCGATGATCGACCTAAACCAGCTCAGTCCAGGGGATGTAATCGAAGACCGCTATCGGTTCATCCAGCAAATCGGCAAGGGTGCCTTCGGCACCGTAATCCTGGTCGAGGACACGGTGGTTGCCGAGCGCCTGATATTGAAATTCCTCAACAAAGCCATCGCCGATGACGAGGAGATGCTGCAGCGCTTCGTCCACGAATTGCGCTTTTCCCGCAAGATTACCCACCGAAATGTGATCCGCATCTACGATTTTGTGCATCTGTCCGGCTTATATGCGATATCTATGGAGTATTTCCCCTCGCATGCCCTCAGCGCCGAGACGGCCGCACGCAAGCCGCTGGATCTGCCCCGCGCGCTGATGATTACGGCCGACATCGCCAACGGCATGTCGGCTGCACACGCCGTGGGTATCGTGCATCGTGATTTGAAACCAGCCAACGTTCTGGTCAATGAAGAACGCATAGTCAAGGTGGTGGATTTTGGCGTGGCAGCGGCACACGGCGGTGGCGATAGCGGTCTTACCAAAACCGGGTACGTCATCGGCTCGCCAAAATATATGGCACCGGAACAAATTCTCGGCAAGAAAGTCGATCAGCGCGCCGACATTTACAGCCTCGGTGTAATTCTTTATGAATTGCTTACCGGCTCACCGCCCTACACTGAAGGCGATCACATGGCGGTTATGTATCAGCATGTGCAGGGGGGCGCCAAGCCGGTCGGAGAAGCCAATCCGAAGCTTCCGGCCGATGTCGTGGAATTGGCAACCAAGGTGATGGCCGTCGATAAGATCCAGCGTCATCAATCGATGGACGAGCTGCGTGACGATCTGGAAACCCTTGTGGAGAGGAACAGTGTCGCGAATTGACTCGTTCCTGAAGCTCGGCCTGGCACAGGGTTGTTCCGATGTGCACCTGGCTGTCGGGGTGCCACCCATGCTTCGCATGAGCGGCGATCTGATGCCAATCAAGTTTCGCGATCTTTCCGGCACGGAACTCGAGAGTTACGTTAGCGAAATCCTGACGCAAAACCAGCAGAGCAAGTTCAGCGACGGCCGCGATCTCGACTTTTCCTATGTAACGGACGATGGCTCACGCTTCCGTGTAAACCTTTACCGCAAGGCGACCGGTTTGGGCGCGACTTTTCGTTACATCCCGGCCGAGATTCCCAATCTAGAGAAACTGGGATTACCCGACGTAGTTCGCGGATTGACCGACTATCACCAGGGAATGATCCTCGTTACCGGTGCAACCGGAACCGGAAAGTCGACAACGCTGGCCTCGATGCTCGATCACATCAATACCCACAAGTCGATGAATATTATTAGCCTCGAGGACCCGATCGAGTTTGTACACCCCAGTAAGAAGGCCCAGGTAATCCAGCGCGAACTCGGTACCCACATCGTTAGTTTCGCCGACGGTCTGCGAGCCGCGCTGCGCGAAGATCCCGATGTAATACTCGTCGGTGAAATGCGCGATGCCGAAACTATTTCAATGGCAATGACCGCAGCTGAAACCGGGCACCTCGTCTTGGGCACGCTACACACGACCGGCGCAGTCAAGAGTATTGATCGCATTATCGACGCATTGCCCAGCGATTTGCGTGAGCAAACCAAGAGTTTTCTGTCGACAAATCTGAACGCCGTCGTATCCCAGCTCCTGTGTAAGACGGCCGATTTGCGCGGCCGCAAGGCTATTCTCGAAATCATGATAATGACCCGTGCTATCGGCAAGCTGATATCGACCGAACAGTCACATCAGATTCCATCGCAGCTTCAAACGGGACGTCATCTTGGGATGCAACAGATGGACCAGGCCTTGCTGGACGCAGTCCAGCGCAAAGAAATCGACCCGAATGACGCTTATGCCTACGCCAACGACAAACAGCCGTTTTTGCGTTTCGTGACCGACAGCGATCTCGCCCCGGCGTTGGCTGCGGACCAGGGGACGGTAACAAGTTAATGGCGACAATCACCGATTTACTTGAAATGACCCTGGAGCGTGACGCCTCCGACCTGCACTACATGGCAGGCGATCCAGCACGCATACGCCAATATGGTGAACTGGTCCCGCTGTCTGACAACAAACTCGACGCAGAAAAAGTCCGCCAGTCGATCGAGTCCATCATCACTCCCAAAGCACGCCACGAGCTCGAGGAAAAAGACGGTGCCGACTTCGCCTATGAGCTTGGCGGCAAGGGGCGTTTTCGAGTCAACG
>JAOTXR010000324.1 GCA_029862285.1 Gammaproteobacteria bacterium | reverse complement strand
GAAAAAGGAATTTTCAGACCTGGCAGAACCGCATGTATTGGAGGGCGATATTCAGATCATGCGTGGACAGTACAATGATGCAATCGCAGCCTACGACAAGGCCGGCGAATTACTGTCCAATGAGACCATAACAGTAAAGCGTTTCCAGGCACGCGACCGGGCAGGCCGCGCGGATTCTTATCAAGTGTTGCAAGACTGGCTTGTGGCGCACCCGGAAAGTATTTCCGTAAGGATTGCCCTGGCTCAGGCGCATCAGACCGGCGGACGTACTGATGATGCAGTTGCAGAATACCGGCGAGTGCTCGAGCAGGCTCCTGATGACGTTGTGTCGCTGAACAATCTCGCGTGGTTGTATGCAGAAATGGGGGGCGTCGAAAACCTCAAAACCGGGACCGAGATTGCTGCTCGTGCTCACCGCCAGCTGCCGGACCTTGGGCAGATCACCGATACCTACGGTTGGTTAATGTTGTTACAAGGAAATGTAGACGAAGCGATCAGCACGTTGCGTCAGGCGGCGCGGCAGTCGCCGGATGACCCGGATATTCGTTACCATCTTGCCGTCGCGCTGCACCGACGGGGCGCGTCATCAGAGGCAAGGGACTTGTTGGATGCGATATTGGCTGACGGCAGCGGGTTTAGCAGTCGCGATGAGGCACGCGCGTTGCGCGAGGAGCTCTAGCAACTAGAGCTGCTGATGCCCGGCGTTTGCCAGCATTTTCTTGACACTTTCATTTTCCGGATGAGCCGCCAGCCATTGCTGTAGCAGGCGGGCGGGTTCTTTCGAACCGGCTTCCCGGGCAGCGATGAACGTTTTCAGGGCGACAACCGGATCATCGCTCAACGTCATTGCGTTTTCGTACGCGACCAGTGCTTCACCGAAACGTCTTTCTGCCATGTGCACGTCGCCGGCTGCTGTGTAGCCATGCGGAAGGTTCTCACCGACCTCTTGCAGATGTCGAGCCAACATTAACGCATGCTTGCGTTTATTGGAGCGCGCCAGTTCCAGAATCAGGGCTACTGCACGTGGCATCAGGGAGGCTTCCAGCTCGACCGCACGACCCAGGAATTTCTTGGCCGCGTCGATGTCGCCTCTTTCTATGGCGGCGTGCGCGAGACCAAGGTACGCACTACCGGATTCCGGCGATACACGTAGTGCTTCACGCAACGTTGCGTCCGCTTGTTGTGTTCGTCCTAATGCGATCTTCTCGCCAGCCAGCAACACCAATGCGTCAGCCTTATGCGGCTGGATTTGCACCACCTCGACAGCTACGTCGTGGGCGCGCTCGTGATCGTCGCGCTCACTGTAATAGCGTACTAGTAGTAAGCGTGGTTCGATGGATTCCGGGTTTCGGCTGCGTGCCATTTCCAGCCATTCGATTGCGCGCACCGGATCGCCGCGAGATTCAGCCAGCTCTGCCAGCGCGAGCATGGCATGCAGGTTGGTTGGCGCTGCCTGGCGCAGTTGTTTGGCATACAACAGGGCGCGTTCAGTCTCAGCCTTGCGCATGAGCAATACCAGACCGAGCAGCGATCTCGCACGCTCCATTTCCGGTGTGTCAGGCAGCTGTTCAAGTTCGCGCTCGGCTTTACTGGTCTGTCCAGCTCCAATTTGCGCAACTATCAAGCTGACGCGCAAGTCAAAATCCTCTGGTGCCTGTTCTGAGGCCCGTTGCAGATATTCGGCCGCAATCGCCGGGTCGCCGCTGTGCAGACTGGCCTTACCCAGGAGAGCGAGAAACTGGCCATCGTTAGGTGCCAACTCGACGACCGGCAACAAAGCTGCCAGTGCGCCGGTCGGATTGCCCATTCTCAGCTGGGCGCGGGCCAATAATCTGCGCATCGCAATATCACCCGGGACTTCCTTGAGGTATTCCCGTAGCAGCAATTCAACATTGCTGAAATTCCCTAATTCGAATTCGCTTGCGGCAAGCAGCTGCTGCGTAGGCCGGTGCCGCGGCACCAAAAGCCGTACTTCCCGTAAGTAGTCCGCGGCAAGCAAGTAGTCTCCGGCGTCGTAAGCGAAAAGCGCGCGCAGGTATTGGGGTAACGGGTGCCATGGATAGGCGTCTAGCAGGTCTTTAACGTTGCCGAGGGCCTTTCCGGTTTCGCCCATGCGCCACTGGGTCTCAGCCATGCCCACACGGGCGAGTAGCAGTTCGTCGGCGCCCGGGCGCACTGCTGTTGCCTCAACCGCGCTCGCGAAGGCCAGTTCGGCTTCTTCAAAGCGCTGTTGTTCGTGGCGCAGCGCCCCCAGTGCACGAAAAGTCGAGACAGAAAACGGATCGCGCTCCAGCGCCGATTCGATCAGACGTTCGGCTTCTGTGAGGTCATTGCGAAGCATGGCGATTCGCGCCAGACCGCCAAGACCGGCGGCCTCGGTCGTCCTGGACTCGCTGGCACGCCGGTATTCTGTTTCGGCATCGCCAAGACGACCGAGTCCAAGAAGTGCTTCACCGCGCAGCAATCTGGCGCTGCCATGCAGGTCCTGGGGCAGGCTGCTGATCTGAAACTCTTCAAGCAGTCTTTCGAACTCGCCTTGGGCGAGTAAAGCATGCCCGAGTGGCTCGAGGATCGTCGAACTTGTCCCACCCAGTTGTTTGGCCCGGTTCAGAAAACGCACCGCGTCGGCGGACTGGCCCACCTCCAGGGACAGCCGTCCCACCATCGCAAGCGTTTCCAGATGATCAGGGTCATTCTGGAGAATATTCTTCAGTTCCAGGATTGCCGAGATCGGCTCGCCACGACGCTCATTTTCAAGAGCAATCTGTAATCGCGTGTTGGTATCCACGGGTGGTACGCAGGCGCTAGCGAGCAGGATTACTGCCATGGCGCCTGAGCGGCACAGAGGTGTCAGATAACGGAACATCGACTATTATTCTGCGGTCACATCCATAGACGGAACAGTACTATAGACAGTTGCCCCATATCGGGCCAATTTGACGGAATGTCAAGCGCCATAATGCAGCAATAGTCCGGGACGACCGCGGGCCCATTGTGCTAGAGTTTTCACCGTTTTCAGTGGGATACTGGTTTTTCAGATGCAAAAGTCCGCGCAATTCTTCTTGCTGACCACTGCAGCCGCGATGGCGGTGATCGGATGCGCGCCCAGCGTTTCGACACAAGCCGCGGGCGGCACCGCCACGGAGGTGGCGGCTGGCGCGACGCCTGATACGGAGGACTTCCCGGATCTGGAGTACCAGATAGGTCCCGGCGACCAGCTCGAGGTTTTCGTCTGGCGGCATGACGATGTGTCGACCTCGGTGCCGGTGCGCCCTGATGGCAAGATCTCTACACCG
>JAOTXR010000323.1 GCA_029862285.1 Gammaproteobacteria bacterium | reverse complement strand
GGGTTGAGGTGTTGGGCACCCAGAGCGATGCCTGATCCTTCCAGCTGTCGCGAAGCCTCGTCCAGATAAACGTAAGGCGGGCAGATCAGCACTGCCACGTTCCAGTCATCGGCGAGCCCGTCACGTACAGCAGTAATTAGTTCCCGTGTCATCTCGCGAGAACCGTGCATTTTCCAGTTGGCGGCTACTAATGGTGTTCTCATTGGCGCAGAAATCCGGGCGAAAAAAGACGCGAAAGGGTAACGAGGCCCGCCCGGGAAATCAATTCAGCCTATGATTATCAGGCCTCGGCCGCCGCCGCGCTACGTACAACGCCGGCCAGCTGCTCCGCCACACTCGATACTAACGCGTCATTTTGCCCTTCAACCATGACCCGGATCAGCGGCTCTGTACCCGACGCCCGCAACACCAAACGGCCTTCGTCCCCCAATGTCCGCTCCGCGGCAGCCACTGCCTCGCGCACCATGCCGGACCGGTCAATATCGAATTTCTGAACAACCCGCACGTTGATCATTTTCTGTGGGTACCGCGCCATTCCCGATACCAGCTCGGCCAGCGGGGCGCCGGACTGGCGGACCGCCTCGAGGACCTGAATTGCCGCGACAATGCCATCGCCCGTCGTGGTTCTATCCAGGCACATGATATGCCCCGAAGCCTCGCCACCGAGCATTCCACCGGTGTTGCGCAGCGTGGCAAGCACATTTCGATCGCCCACGGCGGCGCGTTGAAAATCAATACCCAGGCCAGCGAGCGCCTTTTCCAGCCCCAGGTTGCTCATTACCGTACCGACTACCGGCCCCTTCAGTTGATTCGTCTGACGCCTGGATAACGTGATCGCGAAAAGCAACTGATCGCCATCAACAACTTCGCCCTTGTGGTCTACCATCAATACACGGTCGCCGTCGCCATCAAAGGCAATACCAAGATCGGCACCCAACGCCGTGACGGTACTCTGCAGCATGTTTAGTGCTGTCGAGCCACAACCATCGTTGATATTTTTGCCATTGGGCGAGCAGGCAATCGTTACGACATCTGCGCCGAGATCGGAAAACACACGTGGCGCGATTTTGTATGTGGCACCATTGGCACCATCGACTACCAGCCGCATGCCGGAAAGATCCAGCTGGTCGGGGGTCGATTGCTTGCAGAAGCTCACGTAACGATCGACCGCATCGTAGCGGCGCTCTGCGCGGCCTAATCTGGACGACTCCTGGGTTACCGGCGTTTCATCGAGCAAGGCCTCGATCTGCATTTCGACATCATCGTCCAGCTTGCTGCCATGCCGGTCGAAAAACTTGATACCGTTGTCGTCATAACGATTGTGCGACGCGCTAATTACGACACCGAGGTCAGCCCCCAGTACTCGTGTCAGATAGGCAATACCAGGTGTCGGCATTACCTGCAGCAACTTGACATCGACGCCCGCCGCGACGAAGCCTGCTTCCAACGCCGCTTCAAACATGTAACCGGAAATACGCGTATCTTTGCCAACTGCCACACTACCGCCATCGGGTGCCAGAACACGGCCCGCCGCACTGGCAAGGCGCATGGCAAAATCAACGGTCATCGGTTGCGAACCAACCGTTCCGCGCACGCCATCGGTGCCAAAAACTCGCGCCATAACTTTCTCCTGCTTCATAGCCCGTACACCACTGCGGCAGCGACTCGCACCGCATCGGCTGTCTCGGCCACATCGTGTGCTCGAATGATACTGGCCCCGCGACAAACGGCCAACGTTGCGAGGGCCAGACTTCCTGCAAGACGTTCATCGACCGGCCGGTCCAGCAGCAGACCCAGCATGGATTTGCGCGACAAGCCCGCCAGCACCGGTACACCCAGCCCGCAGATCTGATCCAGGTGCTGCAACAGAATCAAATTATGTTCTAACGTCTTACCGAAACCGAAGCCCGGATCGACCACGATACGCTCGCGGGCAATACCAGCCGCGAGACAAGCCTGCAGACGCTGCTGCAAAAACCCGGCAACCTCTGCGACTACGTCGTCGTAATGCGGTTCGTTCTGCATCGTGCGAGGCTGCCCCTGCATGTGCATCAGGCAAACCGCCACATCGCTGGCCGCACAAATCTCCAGTGCGCCGTCGGCCTGCAACGCATTGACGTCGTTGATCAGGTGCGCACCGTGTTCGATTGCCGCCTGCATGACTTGCGGCTTGCTCGTGTCAACGGATATCAAGCCTCGATTCGCCTGGTACAGACGCTTCACTACCGGCACGATGCGATCGAGTTCCTCCTCGACACTGACCGGCGACGCGCCTGGACGGGTGGATTCGCCGCCGATATCGACTAATGCCGCACCATGACGAAACATCTGATCCGCGTAAGCAAAGGCGTGCTCCGGCTCCACAAATCGACCGCCATCGGAAAACGAATCGGGCGTGACATTTAGCACACCCATCACTATGGGTGTGCCGAGATCCAGCGTTTGACCCGGCAGACTCAGATGCATGCAGTGACTTCCTGCGCGGTCAGTGTTGCGAGGCAGGCCCGCCTATGGGTGTTTCAGGGTCTTTGTCGCCCAAACCGGTTGCCACCGGTGGTGGCGAGCCTGGTTCGTCCCAGCCGTCGGGTGGCCGCGGCTCGCGACCGGCCATGATGTCCTTGATCTGATCTTCGTCGATTGTTTCGTACTTGATCAGGCCGTCAGCCATCCGGTGGAGCTTGTCCACGTTTTCTTTGAGAATCAGCTCGGCACGCTCGTAGTTACTTTCCACGAGACTTCGTACTTCCTCATCGATTATGTGTGCCGTGACGTCCGACACGTGTTTGTGTTGTGTCACAGAACGACCCAGAAAAACCTCACCATCGTCCTCACTATAAGTGAGCGGACCGAGTTTGTCTGACAGACCCCACTTGGTAACCATGTTACGCGCGATTTCGGTTGCCCGTTCAATGTCGTTCGACGCGCCGGTAGTAACCGCATCACCACCAAAAATCAGTTCTTCGGCAATGCGACCGCCAAACAGGCTGGATATCTGGCTTTCCAGCCGGCGTTTGCTAAAACTGTAGCGATCCTCTTCGGGCAGAAACATCGTCACACCGAGGGCCCGGCCACGTGGGATTATCGAGACTTTGTACACGGGATCGTGTTCCGGAACGCACAATCCAACTATGGCGTGCCCAGCCTCATGGTACGCGGTGAGTTTTTTCTCTTCCTCGCTCATGACCATGGACCGGCGCTCGGCACCCATCATGATCTTGTCCTTTGCTTTCTCGAACTCGTCCATCGTTACAGTGCGCTTGTTGGCACGTGCCGCGAACAACGCCGCCTCGTTAACCA
>JAOTXR010000322.1 GCA_029862285.1 Gammaproteobacteria bacterium | reverse complement strand
CAGCCTTGCCGGAGCGCTTGCCCTTGCCGTGCACGATGCGTACGCAGTGTTGATCCAGGTAACGGCACTCCTGAATAAATTCATCGAGGGCATTTTTGGCCATCGCAACATTGAGGCCATGAAGGTCGAGCTCGTTTTCGACGCTGTATTTTCCTCGTTTGAGTTTGCGCAGCACAAATGGGGCCACGCCCGGGCGGGAATAAGCGACTTCCTCGTGGCTGTCGCTATCCGAGTTGAGGCTCTCGTGCAGGACCTGTTGCTTTTCCTCTCGCGCAAACCGTGCCTTTGGACGGGGTCGCGGCCGCGGTACCGGCTCCCGGTCGGTAGAGAGTCGGCGTACGTCAGCCATTTTCTTGCGAAAAAGGTCTCGATCATCGGGGTCATCGACCATCCAGTATCTCCGTCGTGGCGTCTGGCGGCAGGTACAATGACGTTAGTGCCATTTTCGAAGGCTAAAGTCCAGTGAACATATTAATCAGCAACGACGATGGTTATCACGCCAAGGGATTGCTGGCCTTGTCGTCGGCGTTGAGCGAGCTGGCAGATATTACAGTGGTGGCCCCAGACCGCAATCGCAGCGGCGCGAGCAACTCCCTGACTCTGGACGCACCATTACGTGTTCGTCAGGAGGCACAGGATGTCTATAGCGTAAACGGCACCCCGACCGATTGCGTGCACGTTGCCATTACCGGGTTTCTCGATAAAGATCCGGACATGGTTATTTCCGGAATCAATCACGGAGCCAACCTTGGCGACGACGTACTCTATTCGGGTACTGTCGCAGCAGCAATGGAAGGGCGTTTTCTGGGATTGCCGGCCGTGGCGATTTCGCTGGTCTCCTCACGCAGCGCAAATATGCCTGCGGCTGCCCGGATTGCTCAAGATTTGATCAGGCTGCTGGTCAAATCGCCATTGCCACGCGACGCAATACTCAATGTGAACGTGCCCGATCTGCCGTATGAAAAGCTCGCGGGCTTTCGCGCTGCCCGCCTGGGTCACCGGCATCGTGCAGAACCGGTCGTGCGATCTACCGATCCGCGTGGTTCGACCATTTACTGGGTAGGGCCGGCTGGCCCGGAGCAGGACAGCGGTCCGGGAACGGATTTCAACGCGATCGCGGAGGGCTTTGTCTCAGTAACGCCGTTGCATGTGGACCTGACGGCACACAAGGATGTCGGTGAAGTTGCCAAATGGCTGGACGACAGATCGTGAATCAGCGCGGCATCGGAATGACCTCGGCACGCACGCGTGAACGCCTGATTACGCGTTTGCGTCAGCAGGGCATAGATGATGAGGCAGTGCTCGACCGTATCCGCAATGTGCCACGACATCTGTTTGTTGACGAAGCACTGGCCAGTCGCGCCTACGAGGACACCGCGTTACCGATCGGGCAGGGCCAGACTATTTCGCAGCCGTTCATAGTGGCGCGGATGACGCAGGCGCTGCTGGCTGCCGGACCCGTGCAAAAGGTTCTCGAGGTCGGTACCGGCTGTGGTTATCAGACAGCAGTACTGAGCCCGCTGGTCTCGCAGATTTACAGCGTGGAGCGTATCGGCTCGCTGCTACGCAAGACCCGGCGGTTGCTACGCCAGCTGGAAATTCACAACGTGCATTTACGTCACGGCGATGGCTGGAAGGGCTGGAAGGCGCATGCGCCCTACAACGGGATAATCGTTACTGCGGCCCCACGTGAAATTCCGCAGCCTTTGCTCGATCAACTGGCCGACGGCGGGCGCCTGATAATTCCGGTCGGACCGCAGGGTTACCAGACGCTAATGGCCTATACCCGTCGGGGCAGTATCGTTGAGCCAGATGACCTCGGGGCGGTGAGTTTCGTTCCGCTGTTGCAGGGAATGAATTGAACATGTTGCAGAAACGCTGAATGCGGATTTTCACCAGTCTGTATGACCGGGCATTGTTGTGGTCACAACACAGTCACGCGCCCTGGTATCTTGCCGGATTGAGTTTTGCGGAATCCTCGTTCTTTCCGGTCCCGCCGGATGTCATGCTGGCGCCGATGGTGCTTGCTACGCCAAAGCGCGGGCTGTGGCTGGGACTACTGACGACGATCATGTCTGTACTCGGCGGCATTGCCGGCTGGTCTATCGGTTACTTTGGCTTTGAGGCCGCCGAGGGAATGCTGCAGGCGGCAGGCTATATGGACGAATATGCCCGGGTCAGCGAGTGGTTTGGGCGCTGGGGATTCCTGGCAGTTTTGCTCGCCGGTTTTTCGCCAGTGCCGTACAAGATCTTTACTATCGCTGCGGGCTCACTGGCTATGCCTTTGCCGCTGTTCGTAGTGGCATCAGCGATTGGACGTGGCGCACGCTTTTTTCTGGTGAGTTTATTGATCATGTCTGGCGGCGAGCACGCAGCGGAAAAACTCCGCGCGCACATTGAGACGATCGGCTGGACGACGGTTGTGCTCGCGGTAGGCGTCTATCTGTGGGTGCGCTGAATAAATCGCTGCTGGGTCTGATGCTGTGTGTCGTGCTCGCAGGTTGTGGCGGCAAGGCTCTGCGTTGGGAGCCACGCGTCCATGTAGTGCGGTCGGGCGATACGCTGCAGGCGATTGCGTTCCGTTATCGTATTGATGCACGTGAACTCGCGGCATGGAACCGGATCGATAATCCGGACCTGCTCTTTCCCGGGCGAAAACTTCGGCTGTCGCCCCCTGCCGGCTTCAAGCACCCGGTGAAATCGTCGTCAGGTCCACCCGGCGCGACGGCGCCGGCTGCGGCCGTTGACCCGTCGCAGCCCGCGCCGAAGTGGCAATGGCCGTCAGGGGGTCCGCTGATCGCGCAATTTGGTGATACGACTTCATTGGGCCGCGGGCTGGATATTGGCGGAAAACGGGGTGATTTCGTGCTTGCGGCAGCCCCGGGACGCGTCGTTTATAGGGGCAGTGGACTTCTGGGGTATGGAAAACTTATCATTTTGAAACATAATGAGTCCTATCTGAGTGCCTATGGGCACAACGACGCGTTACTGGTCAGTGAAGGCGAATCTGTCACTGGCGGTCAGCGCATAGGAAAAATGGGTATCGGGCCTGGGGACCGTGCCGTACTGCATTTTGAGATCCGGATAAAAGGAAAACCGGTGGATCCACAGCAGTACCTGCCTGCGCGCCAATAGTCCGATACGGGGCTCCTTGGGTTAGGGGGCAGGATGAAAGACGCAAGGCCGGCTGATAATCGGGCAACCGAAGCAGCCACGTTGGAAAAGACAACAAGAAAGTCCTTTGATCGTGCGCAACACGATGCGACGAGGCTATATCTGAGCGAGATCGGCTATTCGCCGTTG
>JAOTXR010000321.1 GCA_029862285.1 Gammaproteobacteria bacterium | reverse complement strand
CTCATGCCCGCCCCTTATATGGCCGCCCGATATCATCCATGATACCGCTGTTGAGCGCTGCCGGACGCCTTTTTAGGCTATGATGCGCGCGTGACAGAGGCCTCGAAACTGGATGCTCTGACTGCCGTCTCCCCCGTCGACGGTCGCTATGCCGCACAACTGTCATCCCTGCGACCAATTTGCAGCGAGTACGGCTTGCTGCGCTACCGGGTGCAAGTCGAGCTGCGCTGGCTGATCCATCTCGCCAACGAAGGCATCCTGCCGGAATTACCGGGCTCCGTACCTGCCGATGTCTCGCTACTGGCTGGTCTGGCCGACAAGTTCGATCTCGACGATGCTGTACGCATCAAAGAGATCGAGGCCACCACGAACCATGATGTCAAGGCCGTCGAATATTTTCTGCGTGAACAACTGTCGGCCAACGATATTCCGGAAAAACTGATCGAATTTGTTCACTTTGCCTGCACCTCTGAAGACATCAACAACCTGGCATATGCCTTGATGCTTAAGCAGGCGCGCGACGATGTTCTCATTCCCGCCATACGGCGCATCGGCGATACTCTGGTTGATTCGGCTCACGAACATGCCCGAATGCCAATGCTGGCACGTACCCACGGCCAGCCGGCAACACCGACGACGCTGGGAAAGGAACTGGCCAATGTCGCAGCACGTCTGGCAAGGCAGCGCCAGCAATTCGAACAGGTGCAAATACTGGGCAAGTTTAACGGTGCCGTCGGCAACTACAACGCACACTTCGTCGCACTGCCCGATACAGCCTGGCCGGCGGTGGCGACGAGTTTCGTGGCTTCCCTCGGACTGCGGCACAACAGGTACACTACACAAAGCGAACCACATGACTGGATCGCCGAATATGCCCATGCGCTGATACGGTGCAATACGGTGCTGCTGGATTTGTGCCGGGATATCTGGGGCTATGTGTCGCTTGGTTATTTCGCCCAGCGTGCCGCGGCACATGAAACCGGTTCGTCAACCATGCCACACAAAGTCAACCCCATTGATTTTGAGAATGCAGAGGGCAACATCGGAGTCGCCAATGCACTGCTTACGCATTTCGCTAACAAGCTCCCGGTGTCCCGCTGGCAACGAGATCTCAGTGATTCGACAGTATTGCGTAACGTCGGTGTGGCGATCGCCCACAGTAATTTGGCTCAGAACGCTGTCACTAAAGGCTTTGCCAAGTTAGAGGCGGACCATGCGAGAATGCTTGCCGACCTGGATGAGCGCTGGGAGCTGCTGGCCGAGCCGATACAAACCGTAATGCGCTGGCACGGTATCAGTGGTGGCTACGAGGAACTCAAGGCAATGACACGCGGCAAGACTGTCGATCGCGCCGAAATTCACGCTTTTGTCAACGGACTCGAACTGCCAGCCGAGACCAGAGATCGCCTGCTGGCGTTGACGCCGGCGAGCTACCTCGGCAATGCTGCGGCCGCTGCCAGAGATATCATAAAAGACCAGGTGTGACGCTGCGTTTTCCCGATTCTGTAGACGCCCCGGCCTTTCTGGCGCATTACTGGCAACGACAATCACTGCTGCTACCGGCGGCAATCAGACTATCGGATTTGCTCGCGCCGGAAGAACTGGCCGGACTGGCCTGCGAAGCAGGTGTCGAAGCGCGGATCGTTCACTCACCGCCGCATGCATGGCAGGTCAGACACGGGCCGTTTACACCCGGGGATTTCGAACAACTACCCGATAGCGGCTGGACACTGCTGGTGCAGGATGTCGACAAGTACGTTCCGGCAGTCGCAGACTTGCTACAGCATTTTTCTTTTTTGCCAAGCTGGCGTATCGACGACATCATGGTCAGCTATGCGGCCCCCGGTGGCACAGTGGGTCCGCATATCGACGAATACGATGTCTTTCTGATACAGGGTCATGGCACCCGCACCTGGGAAACCGGTGCTGGCAGCGACGAGTGCGTAACTGACCTGCCGCTTCGGGTATTGGCTGAATTCGATGCCCGGCAAAGCTGGACACTCAACCCCGGTGACGTGCTCTATTTGCCACCAGGACTCGCCCACCACGGTCATTCGGATACGGCCTGTATGACCTATTCAGTTGGCTTTCGGGCACCATCGATTGCCGAAATGCTGTTGTCTCAGGCAGAACACAAGGCCAGCGGTGCGGCTGGACGCTATCGCGATGCGGATCTCACATCAGCAGAAGCTGACGACGGGTTAATCTCCAAAGCGGCGATCGACCGGGCATTGGCGCAGCTACCGGTAACCGGCGAATCTGCCGAGACAGCCATCATCTGGTTTGGCAGCCTGGTAACTGACAACAAAGCCTGGTTGCTGCCGGCCGCGCCTGAGGCAACCGAATCCTCGGCGGAATTTGGCGCCCGCATGCGTAGCGGATCGGCGCTGTACAAACACCCGGCGGTACGCATGGCCCACACCGACTTCCCCGGCGCCGGACTGCTTTTTGTCGATGGCGCGGCGTGGCCATTGCCGATCGCGATGCCCGCCGCGGCACTGTGTCGCGGCGATGCAGCCAGCGGCAATACAGAAGAGGTATTGGTACTGCTATACAAGTTGTACTGCGACGGCAAGTTATACTGGGCGGGCGATGCATGAAATTTTTACCCGTCTGGCCAGATGGGAGCACGATCAGGAAGTGATCCGCGATATCAGGCAAACCGTGTTTGTCGTCGAGCAAAGTGTCGACCCCGAACTGGAGTGGGATGGCGAAGACGCCAACTGTGTGCATGCGCTGGCGGGAATTACCAATCAGATTGTCGCGACCGGACGGCTGCAACAAGATGGCAAAATCGGTCGCATGGCCGTGTTGCCGGAATCCCGTGGTCGTGGTCTTGGTGCGGCAATTCTGGGCAAACTGATCGAGGCGGCACGTGATATCGGCCTGACCGACGTGTATCTGCACGCCCAGACTCACGCACTGCCATTTTATGAGCGGCATGGATTTGTTGCCGAAGGCGCGGAATTTGACGAAGCGGGAATCCCGCACCGTGTGATGCGACGTTCACTGCGAGGCGACCCATGAATGACAAACAGACCCAACAACTCAGCACCCCTGAGGATTATGCCCGGGGGATTGTCAAACTGTTGCAGGGCGCTCGGAAAACCGTCGATGTGTTCAGCCCGGAACTGACCCCATTGGTCTTCAGCGATGGTGAGTTAATTGAAGCTGCCCGCGCGTTCGCGTTGCGTAACCAGCACACGACAATGCGGGTGCTTATTCGGGATACCGCGCCACTGACGCGCCAGGGGCATCGATTCAAGATAATTGCACAGCGTATCAGCAGCAAAGTACTGGTACGCGCACTGGCGACA
>JAOTXR010000357.1 GCA_029862285.1 Gammaproteobacteria bacterium | reverse complement strand
GAGGAAAACCAGCCGGGGATGCCCCCGCCCTCCTGGCTCAGCTAAAGCCAGCCCGCTTACCCCTAACAGCAGTAAAACCGGCGCCGATTGCGGCGCCGGTTTTTTTTTGTTAAAGACTCTTAGCGGTTTGCTCGCTTACGCTGCTCGAGTTGTCCGGCTACTTCGATCAGGTAGTCGGCAAAGCTCGAACCCAGCGCACTGTGATTTAGAGCGTAATCAACGGTGGCCTTGAGGTAACCCAGTTTACTGCCACAATCGTAGCGGACGCCCTCGAACTCGTAGGCAAAAACCGGCTCCTTCTTGAGCAGCAATGCGATGGCATCGGTGAGCTGAATCTCGCCGCCCGCACCTCGCCCCGTCCGGCCGAGCATATCGAATGTGGATGGCGACAGTACATAGCGTCCCACAACCCCAAGCCGGGACGGTGCATCTTCCGGTTTCGGCTTTTCCACGATGCCTTTCAACTGACCGATACGATCATGCATCGAATCGACTTCGACAATACCGTACTTGTCGGTTTCGGCTCCTGGGATAGTCTGTACACCTATTACACTGCCCTGCCGCGCTTCGGAAACCCGTCGCATCTGCTTGAGACACGGCACCTGTGCATCGATGAGATCGTCGGCGAGATGCACATAGAAATACTCGTCACCAACGATTTTTTGAGCACACAAAACAGCGTGGCCCAATCCAAGTGGGGCGCTTTGTCGAATATAAATACAGGTAGCGCGTCCGGGTGCAATTTCACGCACTGCATTTAGCAGCTCGGTCTTGCCCGACGCCTCCAACTCTCGCTCTAACTCGATATTTGAATCGAAATGATCTTCGATGGCCCGCTTGGCGCTACCTGTTACGAATACCAAACGGTCGGCGCCGGCCGACAAGGCCTCTTCCACGGCATACTGGATTAGCGGCTTGTCGACTATGGGCAACATCTCTTTGGGGCTGGCTTTGGTTGCCGGCAAAAAACGCGTGCCTCGACCTGCTACAGGGAATACAGCGGTACGTATTTGGGATTTCACGTGACCTGAACCACACTGGTGAAAGTGTCGTCACTATACCCCAACCTTGACCGCCTGCAACTGCGTATTGCGTCACAAAAAAGGTGGCAGACAGCCATTGCCGCCTGCCGAATGGCGGCTTGATTCAGTCTGCCGCCTGGGGGTCGTCCAACCGAATATTGCTACGGTTCATATCGATAATTTTCTTACCGACACCTTTTACGTTTCGCAGATCATCCGCCGATTCAAACCGTCCGTTGTCACGTCTCCACTTCACAATTGCCTGTGCGCGTGCGTAGCCAATCCCATCCAACTCTTTAGCAAGCGTACGGGCATCGGCGCTGTTGACGTTTACCGGCCCAGCCAAACTGGCACCGGCCAGTGCGACGAGTAGGGCTCCGAAAATACCGATCACTGTCCTTTTCACATTTTGCTCCTTGCTCTCTGTTACTGCCATCCTGGCAGGCAACTGAGCATCACCCAACACGCCACGAAACGCGAGAGACATAACCACGCAAAAAAGCCAAATTCAGAAACGATCAGTCAGTCACGGTCAAGGCAATTTCCGGGCGTGCCGAGTCCCACTCCAAACACGCGGGGCATTGCCAATTGAGTTCGGTCGCGCGGTACCCACATTCGCGACAGCGAAATGAAAGCGTCGCAAGCCCCAGGCTATGCAACATCGTGTTCAGTTCTGTGTAGTTGCCTTCCAGGTTCTCGCTCAGACCGGACAACACCGGGTGATTGTGCAGAAAGGCACCGGTGGTCTCGGCAACAACCGCATTTTTAGTCAGTCCGGTTGCCAACGCTGCCCGTGCCAGATGCCCGGCAAGCGCTGGCTGTCGCTTCAACGAATCTCTCAACGCGCGACTCAGTTCAGGCGCTGCGGGATCAAAACATCCGTGCAATCTAAGCAGAACAACCGCAGCAAGCTCTGGAGACGATTCGAGAACGCGACGATAAAGCTTGAGTGCAAGCGGCGCGTCGTTTCGCAGTATCGCAAGGTCCGCCCGCATCAATGCGCCTCGAACAACACCCCGGCTCACCTTCTGAGCCTGTTTGAGTGCGTCACGCATGCCGGCAAGGTCGTTTGCATCACGCGCCTGCTGTGCTCTCTCGCAATGGTATTGCGCGATAATCTCATCATGCGCACCAGGCACCAGTCGGGCCAGTCGCTGCCTGGTTTCCACTGCCTGATCCCAGTCGTTTTGGCGTTCATATATCGACACGAGCTTGCGACAGGCATCGGCCCGCCTGACTCCCTCTTCGACCAGTTGCACGAACAAGGTCTCCGCCCGGTCAAACAACCCAGCCTTGAGATAGTCCTCAGCGAGAGCAAACAATGCTTGGCCGCGGTAGCGCCTCGCCAAATCGGGTTTTGCGAGCAAGTTCTGGTGGATTCTTATCGCCCGATCGGTCTCGCCCCGCTGTCGGAACAGGGTGCCCAATGCAAAGTGAATTTCCGCAGTCCCGCTGTCGGACTGTGCAAGTGACTGCAGCAACGTTATCGCTTTGTCCGATTCATCATGGAGAATGTGATTCAGCCCGCGATAGAATTCCACTGGCGGCACTGTGGCACTTCGGGAATCGGATCGGCGCGCAGTGAGCTTTGCCACCAGCCAACCTGAGGCCGCCGCCACGACCAGCAGAATAAGCAGTAGCGGTATGGACTCAGTTGCCATCGCGCAGGGGCAGGCTGCGCAGATTGTCGGCTTCCGCCTCAGCGAGTCGGACGTCTTTTCTCAATTTGCGGCGGTCACGCAACAACTTCAGCACCAGCACCGTCGCACTCAAAGCGCCAAATAGCCAGCCA
Organism: Gammaproteobacteria bacterium; assembly: GCA_029862285.1. Classification (GTDB taxonomy): domain Bacteria; phylum Pseudomonadota; class Gammaproteobacteria; order Steroidobacterales; family JABDKV01; genus JABDJB01. The sequence continues at coordinate 92 of JAOTXR010000357.1, read as the reverse complement.
ATCGCCAACGTCAAGGCAAAAGCCTGCGATTTTTCGAGTTCGATTTCGCCGAAGGCCAGGTTGAGACCGACTGATCACGGGTTCAACCAGGC
>JAOTXR010000320.1 GCA_029862285.1 Gammaproteobacteria bacterium | reverse complement strand
GGTCGCCAATATTCCGGCGGCTCAGGTTGACGATGATATCGCAGCGTATGTGCTGGAGGCGCAGGTCGCAGAAGGCGGTGCTGCTGGCGCTCCCGGGGCAGCAATTGCTACAGATGATCGGGCAATTGCCGATACTACGTTGGGTGTGGAAGACGTTTTCGCTGATGGTGAGAATACCAACTACGCGGGCGACGGAGTTCGTGATGGTATCCATTCCTCGGAGGATGCATTCAGGATTGCGGCGGCGGTGCTGTCAGTACTGAAGAGCTCGGCAGTGATCAGCGATCCGTTCACATGCCCGGGTGGCGTTTGTCCGGGGGGCTCCTTTCCCAAGGCAATACCGGGTGCGATTGTCGAGTACACAGTGACGATTACAAATGCGGTAGGCGGTGCGGTGGCAACCAATGTTGCAGTCTCTGACGACCTGAGTAGCGAAATGAGCGGTCCGAATCCAACTTTGGCATTCGTTTCCGATGTGTATGGTGCCGTCGGCGACATACGCCTCGTCTATACGCCGAATGCCGGAGCGCCGGTTACGACTGATCTCAGCGAGGAAGTCGACGGTGACGACGGACAGTTCGTTGCCTTCGTGGCAACAGTCGATAGTGTGACTCTCAACGCCGGCGACCGGGCCGATGTGAGTTTCCAGGTAGAAATACAGTAAGGGAGGACTGGGGCGCGCAATGACTTCGCGCTCGAAAAAATTACGCGGGAAGACACGGGATGAACACAACGCCACAGTGCGGCATCTAGTCCTGTTTCTTCTTGCCCGCTTCGACGCGCGTCAGATTCTGACGCGCGTTGTTGCGTTGTTGGCAGGTGCTTTTATCCCGTTGCTCGGGTGGGCAGCAACGCCGCCCGGGACGTTAATCCCCAACGTCGCGTCGATTTCCTACACGGATATGGGTGGTGTCGGTCGCAGTGTCAGCAGTAATTCTGCGGACGTCGTTTCCAGAGTGCATCGCACTCCCGCCACCGTAGATTTCGTGCGGGTTACATCGGGTAGCCCCGATTTTCACGCGCCGACCGGGCCGACCAGTTGTGATGCCGGTTCTGGCTTCGCGGCGTTACCGCCACCGGTGCTTGCCGACGGCACGGCGCTCAATATTGCCGATTCTCAGCCGCTAAGCCGCACACAATTTTTTCATACCGGCGAAGCGTTCTTTGTGCAGGTATCCGATTCCGACCAGAATCTCGATGCGGCTGCTATAGAAACTGTGGTAGTACAAATAGAAGTTGCCGCGTCCGGCGACCGCGAGATGTTACAGCTCACCGAATCCGCGCCGGACAGTGGCGAGTTTGTCGGGTACGTTCCCAGCGCGCCGATGCCAGTGACCGTAAGCGATTGCGTGGTGCAGGTTGCAGTCGGTTACCAGGTGAGTGCGACGTACATTGACCCGGCCGATCCAAGCGATATCAGCACCGACGCTGCACTGGTCGATCCGTTGGGAATCGTATTCGATTCGCAAACCGGCCTGCCGGTGGATGGTGCCACTGTTAGACTGGTAGAAGTCACCAGTGGATTGCCGGCGTTCGTGCTTGGCGACGACGGGGTCAGCGAATTTCCGGCCGAATTGGTCAGCGGCGGTGTTGCCACTGATAGCGGTGGCACCGACTATGACTTTTCACCCGGTCAATACCGGTATCCATTGGTCAACCCCGGGCTATATCGCCTTGAAATTACGCCACCGGCGGGCTATGCAGCGCCTTCTGCCAGTGCGATTATCGATTTGCAGGCATTACCCGGAGCGCCATTCAACCTGAGTGCCGGATCATTCGGCGATCCGTTCAATGTCAATCCGGGCCCGGTTATCATGATCGATATCCCGCTTGATCCGTTGTCGACAGTTTTGTTCTTGCAAAAGACAACGACGACCGCCGTTGCATCGATCGGCGATTTTATCAAGTTCGTACTGACGCTGGACAATTCCGACACCACCCTCGCGGTCAATGACGTCGTTATCGAGGATGAGCTACCGGTTGGTATGCGGCTGATCCCCGGCTCAGTTCGGGTCAATGGCGTGGCCGCAAACGACCCGTCCATTACATCCGACCGACGACGGCTGGATTTCGATGTCGGAAATGTGGCGCCGGCGTCGCGGTTTACAGTCGACTATGTGGTCGAGATTGTCGCCGGAAATCGCGGACCGGAAGCGGTCAATACTGCCATCGCCCGTGCAGCAGGCGGGTCTGAGTCCAATGTTGCCACCGCGAGCGTGCGGCTTGCCGAAGCATTGTTCCGCTCCCGCAGCACTGTTCTGGGCCGCGCCATCGCGGGTAGTTGCGACGAAGACGTCGCCAACGACGAAGACGGTGTGGCCGGCGTACGAATCTACCTCGAGGACGGCCGATATGCGGTCACCGATGAAGGCGGCCGTTATCACTTCGAGGGGCTGTTACCCGGTACACATGTCGTGCAGCTCGATGTGGATACCGTCCCGGACGGTTACGAGATCGTACCGTGTGAACGTAACGCGCGTTTTGCGGGCCGGTCCTATTCGCAGTTTGTCGACCTGCGTTCGGGGGCGTTGTGGCGCGCAGATTTTCACTTGCGACCTTTGCCGTCGCCCACTGGCGAGGTCTCCCTGTCACTGACGTCTGCCACCGCAGCCCAGGATGTTATCTACACGCTTGGCGTTTTCGGCAATGGTGTAGCCGTGAGTAACGTCAAGGCGATGCTGATGATGCCCGACGACGTTTTCTACGTGCCGGGTAGTGCGCGACTCGATGGGGCGCGGATCGGTGATCCTGCAGTGAGCGGTAATCTCCTGACTTTTGCCCTGGCGGACGCAGGCGGCGATCCGTGGGAGCGGAACATACGATTTCGTGCGTTGCCCGGAGCTGTAGCCGGTGAACATGTCACCAAGGCCATGGTGAGTTTCGATACCGCAGCTGCACGCAAACAACGCACGCCGCTTGCAGACAATACGCTGATGCGCGAGCCGCCGGTTACTGACCGGGTGGACTTCGTATTCGCCACCAATTTCGATACCCGCAAAGCCGAATTGAAGGCACGTGACCGCGCGCAGATCGGCGAGGGGCTGGCCGGTTGGGAGGCAGCCACAGACATTCGTGTCGTTGTCACCGGTCATACCGACTCAGTTCGCATTGCACCACAGAATCGTCACGAGTTTGCCAATAACTTTGTGCTGTCACGGGCCCGGGCACTTGCTGCCGCCGAGTTCATCAAGTCGTTATTGAAGTTATCGCCGGAGCAAATAAGTCTCCACGGCGAAGGACCCAACAAGCCGATTGCTCCCAATGCGAGTTCTGCCGGGCGTGCGAAAAACCGCAGGGTTGAAGTGCAAATATGGGGCCACATGCCGGTAGGCCCGGGA
>JAOTXR010000022.1 GCA_029862285.1 Gammaproteobacteria bacterium | reverse complement strand
GGCGCCGCCGCCCATAGAAATGTAGTAGTCGACATCGATGAGCTTGCGGCTGAAGCTGTGGGAGAAAAACCCGGCCATAAATAAAGCAACATCGCCAAGCCGCCGCAGGGCCCGATCGCGATCGTGCACGCTGTCGGCATCCAGCGCGTCGGACAGCATGAATGCCAGTGGCCGAATGCTCCGGCCCTGGTCGCCTTCGTCGTAGAGTTCTTCGGAACGCGAGAACAGCGTGAGCAGATTCACAATGTAGTGCGCGGTCTGATCGCCAGCGTCGACCCGCTGATTGGCCAGTGCGGCATCCAGCGAGTCGTGAAAGAACTCGCGCAGGTTTGCAACTGCTACAACTCTGCTGTCATCAGCCATCTTGGGCCTACCTCCCGGTTGGCTGCCGATATCTCCAGTTTAGACTCCAGGCTGAGTCCATACGTTCCCAGTATATGCTTTTAAAAACAGTAGGTTTCGTGATATTGATCACGTTTCAACGGGTAATGAACAGGCCGGGTGCGCTTTATTTTTGCATTGCGGCATAAGCAGTCTTGGCAATCTTGGCGGTTCCGACGCCGCAGCGTAGTATTGATCGCTCGCGCCGGGGAAGCGCGAGTCTTCGTACTCATCGTAAATCAAAGAGACATAAGCGTGAGCAATTACACCTCCGATCAAATCCGTAACATTATGCTGGCCGGTCATGCAGGCGCCGGCAAAACCTTGTTGGCCGAAGCGTTACTCGAAGCCGCCGGCGCCATTCGAGCGAAAGGCGATCTGGCGCGTGGTACGACCGTTTGCGATTTTGACCCAAAGGAAAAAGAACTGGGACATTCGCTCGAAACGACGCTTTGCCATTTCGATCACGACGATATTCACGTAAACGTGATCGACACTCCAGGGTATCCGGATTTCCTCGGACGCTCCATCGCTGCACTGCCCGCCGTCGAAACGGTCGCGGTGGTTATTAATGCTCAGACCGGTATCGAACTGTCGACCCAACGCATCATGGATGCCGCCAGGAAATACGACATGTGCCGCATGATCATAATCAACCGGATCGATACGCCAGATTCGGACCTTCATGCCGTGCTACGGGCCGTTCGCGATACTTTTGGTAAAGAATGCCTGCCACTAAACCTGCCAGCCGGTGGTGGTTCAAAGGTCGCGGACTGCTTCTTCGAAATGTCCAGCGAGGAAACCGATTTTGCCTCTGTTGCAGCCGCCCATACGGAAATGATCGACCAGGTAGTGGAAGTCGATGAAAAGCTGATGGAGATCTACCTCGAACAGGGTGAGGAACTGAGCCTGGAACAACTGCATGATCCATTCGAGCAGGCGTTGCGCTCGGGTCACCTCATACCGATATGTTTCACTTCTGCTGAAACCGGTGTCGGCATCAAGCAGCTGCTAAATATTTTCGAAAAACTTATGCCCAGCCCCAAGGAAGGAAATCCGCCGCATTTTCTAAAGGGCGACGGCAGCGAAGCTGTTCCTGTGGATACGGTCCCGGATCCGAAACAGCATGCGCTCGCTCACGTATTCAAAGTTACTGTCGATCCTTTTGTCGGCAAACTGGGTGTATTTCGCATCCATCAGGGCACGGTGACATCTAACTCACAGCTCTATATCGGCGATGCCCGCAAGCCTTTCAAGATTGCGCATCTACTCGCACTTCAGGGCAAGGATCACGTGGAAGTCCCACGCGGCATTCCCGGTGACATACGCGCGGTCGCGAAAATTGACGACATCGAATTCGATTCAGTCCTGCATGACTCTCATGACGAAGACGAATATCACCTGAAACCGGCGGCATCGCCACCGCCGATGTATGGGCTGGCCATCGAGCCCACCCGTCGTGGCGATGAACAGAAGATTTCCGAGGCACTACATAAGCTTGCTGCCGAAGATCCGACGCTGGTGATTGAGCACAATGCGGTCGCCAATGAGACCGTCCTGCGCGGAATGGGCGAACTGCATTTGAGAATAATTCTGGAGCGAATGAAAGAACGCTACAACGTCGAGGTCAATACCCGGCCACCGAGCATCCCGTACCGTGAGACCATACGCGCCAATTCAGAAGGTCATCACCGGCACAAGAAGCAAACGGGCGGCGCGGGGCAATTTGGCGAAGTATTTCTGCGTGTCGAACCATTGGCACGCGATGAGGGCTTCGAATTCAAAAACAAGGTGGTCGGCGGATCGATTCCGTCTCAATTCATTCCCGCCGTCGAGAAAGGCGTCAGACAGGTGCTCACCGAAGGCGCAATTGCCGGTTTCCCGCTGCAAGACCTTCGCGTCACCGTTTATGACGGTAAACATCATCCGGTCGATTCCAAAGAGGTCGCCTTCGTGGCGGCTGGAAAAAAGGCGTTTACTGAAGCAATTGCCAAGGCCAAACCGGTGGTGCTGGAACCGATCGTCAATATCGAGATCCTGGCACCCAGCGACGCCATGGGCGACATCGCTGGCGACCTATCGTCACGTCGTGGACGAATCAACGGTAACACCGTAAAACCCAGTGGCGAAGTTCAGATTGCCGGCCAGGTACCATTGTCAGAGCTGTCCGACTACCAGTCCCGGCTCAAATCGATTACCGGTGGCGAGGGCTCATACACAATGGATTTCAGCCACTACGATCCGGTCCCACCACAGATGCAGAAAGAACTGCGGTCTGAGTTCCAGCCGGGTACCGGCGACTAGACTGTTTCAGCCGAGTAACTGCGCCAGGCGGCCGGTGAGAATGGCAAGGTAGTTGCCCAGCGCGTAACCGATCATCGCCATCAGTATTGACGCGGGCACCAGCGATTCGCGGTGATGTGCGGCCACGATCGGAGCCGATGCCGCCCCACCGATGTTGGCAGCCGACGCAATGGCCAACGTGTGTACATCCACACGAAACAGCCAGGCACCACCCAGCACAAACGCTCCGTGGATGAATATCCAGACATACGCCATCGCGACAAACGCCCCCATGGACTGCAGACTGGCGTCGCTCAAGTCCATCGTGGCGCCGATTCGGGCGACGTACACGTAGATGATGGCCATCGCGATGGGTTGCGCGGCGGGCAGCGTCCGGGCCGGCGTGGCCGATGCGATCAACGCAAAAGTGGTGACCAGGAGAATCAGCCAGGTGCTGGCGCTGATCACCGTCGCGCCGGCGATCGCCACTGGCGGCAGACTCACAGACAGCCCCATCGACACCCAGGTGATACCCAGCGCGAGTAGTGCCAGATACAGCAACGAAATCATATTCGGCGCCTGCTCAGAATGGTCCATTTCAGCCGCCGCCTTGTCCATCATCTCGATACGATCGGCGGGTACGCGGGCCCAGCGGTTAAAGCGCTCGGCAAAGGCTTTTGAACCGAGCAGGATCGGCAGCCAGATCAGGTACACGAGCTGATCGGCGGCCGCAGCCATGGTCATGTGTTCACCGGTGCCGTCCAGAGCCGCGTGAGCCGCAGTCATATTGCCGGTACCGCCAATCCAGCTTCCCGAAAGCGTGCCAAAAGCCTTCCAGCTGTCTTCGGGCAACGGGAACTGCAACGCAAAACCTTCAGGCGTCGTTATCAGCTGGCCCAGGGCATAGGCCAGCACGCCACCGAGTACCACGCCGATACTTCCTATCAGCATCACGAACACGCCCTTGCCCATGATTCGCACTGCGCCGACAACATCGACCTTGATCAGCATCAGCACGATGAACAGCGGCAATCCATAGGCGCGCAAAAAATCGTAGGCCCCGTTCTTGAACGGAATCAATCCAAAGTTGGACAGTAAAACCGGCGTGGCGTAGATAAATATCAGTGGCGGAAGATAGTTGAAGATCTTCCAGCGCGTCGTTTTCTCCAGCCAAAACCAGAAAGCCACAACGCTGACCAAGACGGTCATCACACCGGCGGGCGACTCGATCAATGGCGCATCCATAAGGCCTCCTCGGCGCTTCGGGCGCATCGTCCATCAATACTGCCGCGAATTCAACAGGGTGCCGGGCATGCCTGAGGGTCAAATATGTCAAATCAGTCAGTGCCCAGCACAAAATAACTAAAGATTTTGATCGAAGCGGCGTTAATTGGGACAGCATCCGCGGACCTAACAGAGGTATTCAGGTATCGTGCATGACGCTTCTCTAGGGAGTCACAGAATGGTGAAGAAACTGCTGCTGATAGCCGGAGTGACGGCGACACTGTGCGCCATTGGCTATACCGCAATGGCGTTTACGATGGTCGCAAACTCAGGCCCCACGACGGTTCTCAGCTTTGCTGCCAGTGAGCGTGTCCCGATGCTGCCACGGACGATAGCAATCTGGCGGGTGCAGTCGTGGAAAGGTTGCCCGGTACTGGAGCGCGATGCCAACGTACTGGGTCAGACGCTGCGCGGTTACGGCCTCGAGGGCTTCGAGCGTCACCGGGTCCTGGCAACCGCCAGCCACCTGATCGATCTAGGCTGTGATGTCGACCAACGCAGTCTGACCGGACATACGCCCCTGCATGAGGCGATTCTCTACAACGAACCGGATGTTGTTCGCTTTCTGCTCGCGCACGGCGCCGACGCAGCAGTGACCATTGAAGTGCCCGATGCATCGCAGTCGGAAACACTGCGCTCGTTTTCAGGTCTGGATTCGCTGCGCTTTGTCGAAGCACTGCAGGCGAAGTCCGGGCACGCAGAAGACCGCGAAGAAATTCTCCAGATGTTGAAGGGATATCGCACCAGTTAGTTCGCTGCCAAAACCGCTCCTGCATCACCACAACACGGCAGCGCGTGGTAATTTCGAATACTCAGCGTAGCGATTGCGCACAAGCGCCCCGCTGGCAAATAATCCGTTTGCGCGCAGGTCGGACAATAAATGCTGTCGGCCGGTGATCGGTATTGCACTTGGGTGTCACTGACTGATTTCCGCGCTGGCCAAAAAACTCGGGCGTAAAGCAGCTAGTCGCATCATTCCCTTGGATTATGGTATCCGGGTCGCCCACCGATATTGCACTGCAATATTTGGCAACAAGCGGCTTTGCATTACACTCAAAGACGACGCAATCGCAGCGTTGCAGCTGGTGCGGCCGCAACGGCCGCCCCGTTTTTCAACTGAGATACGGAGGGCGCGGCATATGCTTGCAGACTCGGAGGGGATGAACCTCGACAGCATGTATGGTCAGAATCACGACATTTATCATGAATTCCCGGAACACGTAGAACGAATCGACAACCTCAAAGAAGTCGATCTCGACTTCGCCAAACTGGTCGAGGCATATACGAAAATAAACAGAGAAGTAATCCGAATAGAACAATGCGTGGAAGCACGCGACCATTTCTACCTTGAAGAACTGAAGAAGAAACGCCTGGTTCATAAAGACCGGCTTTATGCGTTCCTTCAGAGCTGATATATCGGCTATGCATGAAGAGCCAGGCCCGGTCGGGTCTGGCTCTTTGTTTTATGACTGACGATCATCGACCAAAAATTCGCCAAGCCAATTTCCGTTTTTATGAGGAATTGAACGACTTCTTGCCAGACGATCGCAAGCGCAGCAGTTTTGTGTATGAATTCAAGGGCACACCATCGGCAAAAGACCTGATCGAATCGCTAGGTGTGCCACACACCGAGATTGATCTGATCCTGGTTAACGACGAACCGGTAAATTTTTCTCATCAGCTCCACGGTGGCGAACGGGTGGCGGTTTTCCCGGTATTCGAGCGGTTTGATATTTCCCCGGCCAACCGGCTGCGGCCACGGCCACTGCGGCAGATACGCTTTGTACTCGACGTGCATCTGGGAAAACTCGCGCGACTACTCCGACTGGCCGGGATGGATTGCATCTACCGCAACGATCTCGACGATCTCGAGATTATCGAAATTGCCGGCAGAGACAAACGGACGATACTCAGTCGGGACAAGGGAATACTGAAAAATGCCCGGGTGACGCATGGTTATTGGGTGCGGGCAACCGACCCGCCGACCCAATTACGCGAAATTGTCGAGGCCTTTGATCTGCGACGCAGCCTGCGGCCGTTCTCGAGATGCATGGAGTGTAACGGTCACTTGCGCATCGCAGACGATGCCGATGTCATAGACCAGATTCCCTTCGCAGTACTGGTCGCATTCGACGATTTCTGGCAATGCGAACAATGCCGGCGGGTTTACTGGAAGGGTTCGCACTACACACAGCTCGCCACACTGCTGGAGCAAATCTAGCGGAATTTGCTCTGATACAATCGCCGCATGGATATAGAACAGGAACCGGTGGACACCCCGGAGGACGAGCGGAGCCCCGGCAGCAAACTGATACTGGCCAGTGAGTCCCTGCCCCAGACGATCAATCTGTTGCCCCTGGAGGCAAGGCCGTTCTTTCCGGGTCAGGCCATTCCACTGATCGTCAACGAGCGCTGGGAACCGACTATTCGGGCAGTGCTGGAAACCGAGCAGAAGATCGTGGGTGTGCTGCTACTGCGCGACAATGCCGCAGCGATGCCCGTACCGACGGATTTTTATCGCATGGGTACGGCCTGCCGGCTGCATCGGGTACAACGTGCCGACGACCAGTTACAGGTGCTGCTGGAAGGTGTGCAGCGATTCCGGATCGGTGAGTGGATATCCAGAAAACAACCCTACACGGCCAGCGTCACTTATTTTCCTGAAACGCGTTATGCGAATGCACAGGAAATCAAGGGCTATGCCGTCGCAATAATCAACACGATCAAGGAATTGCTGCCGCTCAACCCATTGTATGGCGAAGAGCTGCAGGTGTTCCTGCAGCACTTCAATCCAAACGAACCCTCACAGCTCGCAGACTTCTCCGCGGCAATGACCACGGCCAGTCGTAAGGAGCTGCAGGAGGTGCTGGAGACCACGCGTATCTTGCCGCGGCTGGAAAAGGTGCTGAGCCTGATAAACAAGGAGCTGGAAGTAGCCCGCTCCCAGATGGCGATCCGCAAGCAGGTCGAAGAAGAAATCCAGGGCCGGCAGCGCGAGATGTTCCTGCGCGAACAACTCAAGGTCATACAGAAAGAACTCGGTATCTCGAAGGACGATCGAACCGCGGAGCTCGACGAATTTCGCGCGCGTATTTCAGAACGCAAGGTGCCGGAACACGCGGCCAAACGCCTCGAAGAAGAAATGAAAAAACTCGGCATGCTGGAGACTGGATCGCCCGAGTACGCCGTTACCCGCAACTACCTCGACTGGCTGACATCCTTGCCGTGGGGTGTGTACACAAAGGATCAATTCGACCTGACACGGGCGAGAAAAGTCCTCGATCGTGATCATGAGGCGCTGGATGACGTCAAACAGAGAATCGTCGAGTTCCTGGGTGTCGGCATCATGCGCGGCGAAATTTCGGGTTCGATTCTGTTGCTGGTCGGTCCGCCTGGCGTTGGCAAGACCTCCCTTGGGCGTTCCATTGCCGAAGCGCTGGACAGGAAGTTTTATCGTTTTTCCGTTGGCGGCATGCGCGACGAAGCAGAGATCAAAGGACACCGACGTACCTATATCGGTGCGATGCCCGGCAAGTTCATCCAGGGCATCAAGGAGACAGGTTCTGCAAACCCGGTGATCATGCTCGACGAGATCGACAAGATCGGCGCCTCTTACCGTGGTGATCCGGCATCGGCTTTACTTGAAGTTCTGGACCCGGAACAAAACGAATCCTTTCTGGATCATTACCTCGATGTGCGCTTCGATCTTTCCAAAGTGTTGTTTATTTGCACGGCAAACCAGCTCGACACGATACCGGCCCCGCTGCTGGACCGCATGGAGATGATTCGCCTCTCCGGTTATTTGACGACCGAAAAACTGGCAATCGCCACCAGGCACTTGCTGCCACGACAAATGCAGCGCGCTGGAATAAATAAGACTCAGTTACGCGTCGATCGCGCTGCCCTGCGTGCCATCATCGAAGGCTATGCGCGAGAGGCCGGCGTACGCAAACTGGAGAAAAAACTCGGTGCCATCGTCCGCAAGGCAGTAATAAGACTACTGGACAAAGCCAAAACGCCTATTAAAGTTGGCAAAGAAGATGTGGCCGACTACCTGGGCCGCCCCGACTATCGCGAAAGCCAGCGCATGAGTGGGGTCGGCATAGTGACCGGGTTGGCATGGACGCCGCGAGGTGGCGATACGTTGGCTATTGAAGCGACCCGTGTGCATGATTTCTCGCGTGGCTTCAAGCTCACCGGCCAGCTCGGTGACGTCATGCGCGAGTCGGCTGAAATTGCCTATAGCTACGCTATCGCGCATGCGGATGACTTCAACATCGACAACGATTTTTTCGAAAAGGCGTTTGTTCACCTGCACGTGCCGGCAGGGGCCACGCCAAAAGACGGCCCGAGCGCCGGTGTGACCATGGCCACGGCGCTGTTGTCGCTGGCCTCGCGCAAGCGCGTGCCTGTATCGCTGGCAATGACCGGAGAGATGACTTTGACCGGCCAGGTGCTGGCGGTCGGGGGAATCAGGGAAAAAGTCGTGGCGGCAAGACGCGTCAAGATAAAAACCATCATCATGCCGCAGGCCAACGAAGGCGATTTCGAAGAACTGCCCGATTACGTCCGCAAGGGCATAACCGCCCACTTCGTATCGGACTACACGGAAGTCGCTGAACTCGTCTTTCGCGTCTAGGTAGCCGGACGGCACGTAGCCAGACGACCAGCCGCGCCGGCAATGGCAGTACGACTACCGGCAATACAGCCCAGCCGGGCACTCCCGGCTGAACAAAAACCTTACCAGCCTAGTTCCGTGACGGGAATGTGCCTTGCAGCGCAATAATGAAATTAATGCACTGGAAAGGCTGTATGTTGGTATGCGACTGTCCGCCACCGGTATTGGAAATAGCATTTTGAACCAGCTTGTCGACAGGCGGATTCGGCAAATCGCCATAATCAGTATCCCCTTTGGACTCGGTTGCCAGCACTTTGCCTCCGGGTGACGCTGCATTGCCCGCCTCGTCGGTCACGAACATATCGTGGTTGTGCTGCGGTATTTGCTGGGTCGTCAACGTTACGTTCTCCTGGCCGCCCTTTTGCCCCAGCTGGCGCGGTGTCAAACCCGGGCCGCTTCCCGGATGCATCGGAACACGACCCCTGAGATCGGGCAGCCCAAACGTAGTTCGTCCGTCGCCCCCGTAGGTCGTTCCGAGAATCGAAAACAACGCTTGATTACTGCTTATGGCCAATAACTGGCCGTCGCAAAGAGCCCAGCTACGTGGTGCAAAATTGCCGCCAAATTGAACGATCTGGCCGATGAATGGTTCTGACATCTTGTGCGTCTCCTGTTCCCCAAATGTAAAAATCGCTCGTCTTGTTTTCAGAGCATCCATCGCTGAGTGTAGTCGGCCCGGGGCAGGTGGCCAGAAAATTCGCCAAATCTGCCGTGCCAAAGCGCCCTGCTGGCTAGCAGACAAATATATGGATATCATTATATTTTGCCTTGCGGATGGGACTGTGGGTGGCGCTCCGGTAACGACGACTCCACAAGCGGTCCCGGCTCGACTCGCATATCCGACGCTGCACTGCACCGATGGTCGCAATTGCTCTGCAAACTCGACGCGTTTCCGGGAATTTTCACGCTGATTGGGCGCAAATCCCCAAATATCTATCGGTCAGCCCACACAGCTTACATCTCAGCAGACTATAATCGACGCCGTTGCCTATGGTTTCCCGTGACCAATCTTCGCCGCAGCGCGATGTCCGGGATGCCAGGGGACTCGTTGTCTTGTCCGCCGCATTTTTTTCGTGCCAGGCACTCGTAGCCAGCGAGGACTTTGTTAAAACCCGAATATCGTTGATTAAGTCTCGCGATTTCGGTCCTGATTTTCCAAACTGAGGAGTGAGAAATGAAACCAAAAGCCTTACTCGGGCTGTTTGCTTGTCTTATTGGTTCGCTGGCACTGGCCGGTGGCAATGAAATCCCGATAACATCCGATTCCGAATCTGCGAAAACGCTGTTTATCGCCGGTCAGGCGGCAAGCGACGCTGGCAATGGCGTAGAAGCCAATCGTCTGTTCATGGCGGCCACGAAAGCGGACCCGGGCTTCGCCCGCGCCTGGCTGGAAGTTGCCAATAATGCTGTGTCGGGCGTGGAATTCAACGAGGCCATGAAAACCGCGCACTCGCTGGCGGAAAATGCCAGCAAGGGCGAGAAGCTGCTGATCGATATAAACATGCGCTTCCTGGACAACGACTTCGAACGCCAAACGACGCTCGCGAACAAACTGGTTGAGTCCTATCCGGAAAGCGCGCGTGCCTGGTTGACCAAGGCCGGCGTCGAAAACGGTTTAAACAAGTTCACGCAAGCCCGCGAATCCGCGACAAAAGCCATCGAGCTGGACAAGTCATTTGTGCCGGCATACACGACTATCGGCGCATCCTACGTATTCAATGATCCGAAGGACCTGAAGAAGGCGGCGAAATACTACAAAAAGGCTATCGCTTTCGAGCCTGGTGAAGACAATCACTATTGGGGGCTGGGCGACGTCTACCGCGCAGCGGGTAAACTGGATAAAGCGGCCGAGTACTATAGTCTGTCGACGATGCTCGACCCGAATAACGGTACCGCGTGGGTCAAGCTGGGTCACGTCAATTCCTTTCGCGGCAACTACGATGAAGCGCGTGAGAATTACGAACACGGCATCAAAGTTGCGCAGCCAGAAGGTGCAGCGTTCCTGGCCAACTACAAGCACTTTACCTGGGTACATGCGAATGATCCGAAGGCCGGCGTCGATGGCTTGAAAAAACTCTACAAAGGCCTCGAGATATCTGAATTACCCAATCAAAAGAAATCCGGTGCAATGATCTTCACATTGACGAACGCCGCGACCATCTGCATGGACAAAGGGATGCACGACGAGGCCGATGACCTGATCGAAATGCGTTCCAAGCTGCTGCGGGCCAATGCCAGTGCGGTCGGCACACGGGAGTTTTCCAATATCCAGGAAGCTAACATCGCATTCTTCAAAGGACGGGCCGCGGCACGCCGTGGCGACATGCGTACTGCGAAGAAGATGGCCAAAGAAAACATGCGGCTGGTCAAGAACGAAGACAATCCACGCAAGATGGAACAGTACCACCAGTTGATGGGACTGATTTATCTGGAAGACAACAAGCACGCCAAAGCCGTCGAACACTTCCGCCAGGCAGACTACGCAAACAACATCTACGTCAAGTATCACCTGGCGTTGGCCCTGCAGGGCGCGGGTGAATCCAGCGAAGCCGATGCATTGTTCAAAGAAGTTGCCGGGTGGAACTTCAACAGTGTCGGCTACGCGCTCGTGCGCGAAGCTGCGATGCAACACGGCAGCTAGCCGCCAGGACTAATTCCTTGAGGGGCGCACTCCGGTGTGCCCCTCTTTTTTGCCCCGGATTTAGTCAAATCAGTGGCACAGACCCCCCTAAGCGTCTAACCTTTGTGTAATAGATCGAAGAAAAAAGGGCTGGCTGAAAACAGACGGGCCCGGACACAGGAGAAAGATCATGAGACGACTCACCGCTGCGTGCCTGTTGGTATGCGCATCGCTAATCCCGTTTTTGGTCTACGCCAGTGGCGGACCAATGAAGGCCTACAAGGCCGATTTCGTCAACTTCGCGACGCTGGAGGACATCGACCCGGTCAGCGGCGACAATTCGGTGCCGCTGGAGTATGCGGGATGCGTCTTTTCCCCGCCAAACGTGGTGTTCGGTGTGAATTTCACTTCCGGCATGGACTATTTCAATGCCAGCAATCTCTGTGGTATCGAGTGGGACGGCGGCTCAGGACCGGATATCTATCTCTACTCGATGGCCATGTCGGGTTGTGCCACCGGCACACGTCTCGGAGCCAGCCCGGTCGGCTTTACCAATCTGGAAAGCCTGGCCCACTGTGATAGCACCGGTGACTTTTACAGCGTCGACTTTGATTTCACATCGCATACCGGCCGGTTGATAGAAATCAATCCCTTTTCCGGCATCGGCACGCTGGCCGGCCCACCGATGGCATTCGATGTGCGCATTACCGGCATGACCTGTGACGATTCCGGGACCTTGTGGGCTGTAACCGCCGGACATGGTGGCCGTCCGACGGAACTCTATACGATCAATCCCGCTACCGGCGTCGAATCGCTCGTCGGCGAAACGATGACTGCCTCGGGGACCATGGAAGCACTGACGCTGGATACCAGTGGCACGGCGGCACGTTTGATGGGTGGTCATACCAGCTTGTATGAAATCAACATGGGCACCGGGGCAGCCACCCTCATCGGCGGCAGCTATGACTCGATCTGGTCGCTGACCCAGATTCGCAAAGTTATCGTCGCCGACTCGGACGGCGACGGCGTTGCGGATGCCACCGACAATTGTACCGACGTTGCCAACGCCGATCAGCGTGACACCAATGGTGACAACATCGGCAACCTTTGCGATCCGGATCTCGATAACGATGCCGGCTGCGATGTGGATTTCGCCGACGTCGCGATCATGAAGAGTGTATTCCTGACCGGCGACCCGGATGCCGATTTCGACGGCGACGGCCTTGTCGGTTTCCTCGACCTCGCCAC
>JAOTXR010000319.1 GCA_029862285.1 Gammaproteobacteria bacterium | reverse complement strand
AAAATCTAAAAGGTGTGCCCAACGCCGACGCAGACGAAGCGTTTGTGCAGTTCCAGTTTGTATTCTAGAAACAAACGGGGGCGACGATGAGCGGCTGGCTAATCACCAGCACCAGTAATAGCCGGGCCCTGCTTGTGGCGTACCGCGTCCTGGGCCGCTTCTCGATCCTGTTTGATATCGGATACCGTGCGACAAATAGTCTTCTTGCGATGTGAGCCCGTCGGCGTGATCGTGCGGCAAATTACGCGGTCGTCGGAATCTTCAGTGCTCTCCGTGCGCGCAACAACGTCGCTTACAACAGTCTCGCTATCGACAGTACCCGAACTTTTCTCTACTGCAGGTTCCACGGCGGTCTGCGATTCGGTTGCGGGCGTGCTGGCACAGCCAGCGCAAACAAAGGTGGCCAATATTGCAATTAGTAATTTTTCATTCATAGTCTGAGTGTTAGGGCTAATCGCCCGCCAGTGGATAATCAGGTCTTTGTAGACTAGCACAAAGCCTGCTGATTGCCTGAATTAGAGCTGGTTTAGGGGTATTTTCAAATAGCTGACACCGTTTTCCTCGGCATCAGGGACCCGACCCGCGCGAATATTAAACTGCACGGCAGGCAACAACAGCCGCGGTAGATTTAAGGTCGCATCGCGACTTTCACGCATCGAGACGAAATCGTCTTCCGAGATGCCAGCATGCACATGAATATTGTGCTGCCGTTGCTCGGCCACGCTGACACAAGCCAGCGGCT
Organism: Gammaproteobacteria bacterium; assembly: GCA_029862285.1. Lineage (GTDB taxonomy): Bacteria > Pseudomonadota > Gammaproteobacteria > Steroidobacterales > JABDKV01 > JABDJB01. The sequence goes on along the minus strand of JAOTXR010000319.1, from coordinate 2,615 downwards.
GATCGCCTTCTTTTGGATAATCATGACATAGATACAAACGGGTATCCGCATTGAAAGACAAAAGCTGACAGATCGAGCGGTAAAGGCTACCGGCGTTGCCACCCGGAAAATCACACCGTGCCGTGCCGTAACCCGGGCTGAACATCGTGTCGCCGATAAAGACTGCGTTTTCGATGCGCAGGCTGATACTGTCGTCGGTATGCCCCGGTGTGGCGATCACTTCGATTTCCAGCTGCCCCAGAACCAGGTGTTCTCCTTGTTGCAATAACCGGTCAAATTGACTGCCATCGGCGGGAAACTCGCGACCCAGGTTGAAAACGTCCCGAAATGTCTTCTGTACCGATCGTATCCCGTCGCCGATTGCGACAATACCACCCAACTGCTCCTTCAAATATTGCGCAGCCGTCAGATGGTCGGCGTGTGCATGGGTTTCGAGTATATATTTGACATCCAGACGCTCGTTGCGCACAAATTCGATCAGACGATCTGCCGAGCTTGTACCGGTTCGTCCTGAGTACGGATCGTAATCGAGTACCGGATCGATAATTGCGGCGTGGTTTGACGCGCCGTCCCAAACGACGTGGGTCCAGCTGGCGGTAGTCGTGTCAAAGAAACTCTGGATCTGCGGCATCAGGCTCAGCGGCGATCACCCTCTTCGGCACACAGAACACACTGATCCGAAAACGGCAGCACCTCGAGTCGGGACAACGGGATCTGCTCGCCGCAACCGATGCAAATACCATAGTCGCCCTGTTCGATCCGCGCCAGAGCGCGACTGATTTGGCGCAACTCGACACGCCCGGCCTCTCCGAGTGCGTCCATGACTTCCTCGTTTTCACGCTCCACTGCCTGTTCCGCGAAATCCGAGCTCAGAGGACCAGACACGTGGCGCACATCATCGGTGATCGTCTTGACGCGTTTTTGTAGTTCTTCCCGGCGCTCCAGAAGAATACTCCGGATACGATCAGTTTCCGCACTCAAAACGATTCTCCCAAGAGGTCATTAACCAGTTTCCAAACTACTGCCGGCACCCGGTGCCGGTCAAGAAGACTGTGCCGCACTGCGGCAAGATCAACCCGTGGCCGGCCACAGCCCATCCAGTACCAGCTCATTATAGCTGACTACTCCGACAACTCTTCTGTCCTGTATTACCGGGGCAGAGGAAAGACCAAAACGCTCGAACAACCGGGCGCAGTAGCGTATATCCATCTCCGGCGGCACCGAGACGACCGGCTTGGCCATAATTTCATAAACGTTGACGCGTTGTGGAGCACGATCGGCCGCCAATACCTGCTTGGCAATATCTGCAAGCAGCACGAGACCAATCTCATCATCGTCGTGGCGCTTGTTGACTATCGCGATAGCGGAACCGGCCGCTTTCATCTTGGTCAGCGTTTCGGCAACAGTCTCCATGCCTTCCACCGCAACATAGTTTTTTCGCATAACCGATTGCACGCGTATCGGCTCTTTAGGGCTCATAAGTCATCCTCCTCATGCTCTGCCAGACTCTGCATCTGGTGTGTAATTCCCACGGCGTCCTCGACGTCGATCTGGATTGCTATTCCCTTGCCCGGTGCCGCTTCGAATTGACCGACTTCGCAGATCTTTTCCAGGATGTGACGGCTGCGTCTTTCCTCAACCAACAGCAACAACACGTCACGTTGTGTCTCGAGTGACAGGCCAAAAAACGTTCGGTTTGGCGTCAGGCCTTCACCCCGGGCATTAGTGACCACGGTTACGCCGGTAGCACCGGTTTCTCGTGCAGCATCGATTACTGCCTCGGTATGCTCATCATCGACAAATACCACGAGTAATTTGAAGTGCATAACTATTCCTCCGAATCAGGAAATCTCTTTGGCGCTGCGCTTTGCCGCATCGCCAGGTTCGTTGGCATCATGCCCGCGCCTGGCACGCTTGCGTAATAACTCCGTAATTTGTGCATAGGCCATTACCGAAATTATTGGAAACAGGCTCGCAAAAGCGATCAGGCCAAACCCGTCAATCAGCGGGCTCCGGCCCGGCACGTTCCCCGCCAGGCCCAGACCGAGCGCCGCCACCAGCGGCACCGTAACCGTCGAGGTAGTTACACCGCCGGAATCGTAAGCAAGCGGGATGATACTGCGGGGCGCAAACATGGTCTGGACCACGACAACCAGATAGCCCGCAATTATGAAATAATGCATCGGCGCACCAACCACGATGCGCCATGCGCCCAGCGTTATCCCAAGACCCACACCCAGCGCTACCGCGATGCGCAGGCCCCAGGGGCCCACAGCGCCGCCGGAAACTTCATGCGCCTTGATCGCAACCGCTATCAGCGCCGGTTCGGCAATGGTCGTGGCAAAGCCGATAGAAAAGGCAAAAATGTAGACCCAGTAATAGTCGATCCAGTGCGACACCAGGCCGATGAATTCCGGATGCGTCAGCTGCTCGGCCATCTTTTCTCCGAGCGGAAACAGTGCCTCCTCCAGGCCGATCAAAAATAAACCAAGTCCAATCAACACATAGGCAAAGCCAAGCAGGACTCTTTTCAAGTTGGGGATTCGCCGGCGCAGAACGAAAAGCTGGAAGCCAACAATAATCGCAAGCACGGGAATGACATCGCGCACTGTACT
>JAOTXR010000021.1 GCA_029862285.1 Gammaproteobacteria bacterium | reverse complement strand
TCGCCGCGATGTTGATACCGGTATCCAGGGCACTGGTTCCGACAATTTCTATCTCTGGCGCGGCCACCTGGCCCAGCGCAGGGTCGTCACCGGTGCCCGCCACACCGTCGGCTCCCGTGCCTACCGTTCCGCCCGCACCCAATAACCCGCCATTGGAATCGGCGACATTGCTGGTCTGCGTCGTTGCATCGATGATCGTTGCTGCGTCCGTAACCGTCGTCAGCTCTGTCGCCGGACTGATCGTGTAAACGCCACGGGCTACCGTATATCCCGGATCGGTCGCAGGAATGCGGAACTGGCTGGTATTGGCCGTCGTGCCCGCAGCACTACCGATGTCGTTGGCGTTTTCGATGAATTGACGCAGACTGCCCTGCCCTTTGTCTTTGGTGTTGCTTATCAGGTTGTAGGCAAAACCGAAGTTGATGCCGGTCTGGTCACCGGCAAAGACTATGGAATTCCACGTATCGCCAGGACCGGCGTCATTATTTGTGGTCGTATCATCGGCAGCAGCGTCATCACCACCGTATTTCGCGCCATTAGCCCAGGTCATCTCGGCCAGAACGCACGGCGGCCCACTCACCGGATCGGTAATTCCACAAGCAGCATTAAACGTACCTGCCGGTGGCGTGTTACTGTCGCCTATCGTCGCCGACCGTACTCGAATCTTGTAAGTCGCCGGTGGAACAATAAAAGAATAGTTACCGCTTGCGTCGGTCGTGGTGGAATTCACATAGGTATCGGTGTTTGTATAAAGCTCGACATCGACATTTGGCAGTGGCAGATCATTAACGGCGCCATCATAATCTGTTGCAGTACCCGCAAAATCTGCGTCCTCAAAAACAGTGCCCGCCACAGAACTGCCTGCTGTCACTAGCAGGTTGGGCCCGAACTCAGAGGTGTTATTGGATCCGTCTATAGCGATGGCAGACACTGGATCGCCGAGGCTGAGGCCGGCCGGTGCGGCGACGGTAAAACTGAATCGATTCGCGGCCGGGTCGCTGCCATAGTCCGCCGAGGCGTATGACCCGGTCGTTGCGTCGCTGTCGGCCCCCGAACCCTCCACGGCGGTGAACAGGTATTCCAGTCCCTCGCCGTGCTCGGTACCGCCGGTGTTCTGGTCATTGGCTGTGCCGAGGGCCTTGTAGAACTCGACAGTGACACCCGGCCGGGCAAAACCGGTGACTGTCAGGCTGCCGCCCAGCATAACAGCATCAATGACCGGAAAATCCAGACCGTCATTGCCATCATTGGCAACGGTTCCACCGTCATTGAGGGTGATGCCGTCGCCGTTTTCGTGTTCGATACTCGGGCTGCCCGCATCCAGCAAGTCGATCGCGATGCCGGCATGGTTACCGTTGAACTGATTCTGACTGATCAGGTTCGCTTCCGACGCACCATAGACAGGAAAAACTCCGTGATCGCTGACGACAATAATCGCCGGGCCATTGCCCGCGTCGAATATGTTCCTGGTGACGCTGTTGCCCGTGGTACCCATCAACCGGATCTGGAAAGTCTCCGGTGAGACGGTGCCGTTATTACGAAATGTATTTTGCTCAATAGTAAAGCCACCGGGCATCAGGTTGCTCTCGACACCACCACCGGCACTATCGACCAGCAGGTTGCCACGGATAATTATTCCAGGTGCGCCGTCCCCCACTGCATCCTGCGCCGGGCCCCAGCCCGCTGCACGGCCGATGCCGCGTATTTCGTTCTGGAAAACCAGCCAGGGGGTTGCGCCCAGGTCCGGGGAAAAACCACCGCCATCGCCAAAGCCGATCAGGTTGTTTTGCAAGATGCCGGTGTCGGCATCGGCGAATACATCGATCAGATCGTTACCGGTCGCCGTAAAGGAATTGTCGAAACGATGCGGCGGCGTACCAATAACGTTTTGTTCGATAAGGGTACCGGTGAAACTGGCACCGCCACCATCACCGATCAGCAAGTCATGTTCGTCCGATTTCCAAATACTGATGTTGCGAATAACCGCGGACGCCGCATCGACCTCGATACCATGGTCGATCCCGGTGACTTCCAGCTCCAGTTCCGGATCCAGGATCGGCGTGGTAAACAGCAGGTCGACACCAACGGTTTCGCCGGCACCGATATTGGCATCGTTGGGATCTATTGACGTGATGCCGTCAGTATTCGAATACGCGGCGCCATCGACTGTCGTTGCCGTATCTGCAATTACAGGCAGCGGCGACGTAACGTCCACGCGCCACCAGTTGTTGCCGGCGTCGCTGCCGTTAGTCGGTGCCGCCGGTACAAAGCGCATGATGTTGGCGGCAGTCTGTGCGTTGGCATTGGTGAGGAACTGCCGCAGCGAACCCTGTACGGTGCGTTGGCCGGGCGGCTGGCCCGGATCAACGGTGCCATCACCACCGCGAGTCGTGGTCACGACATTGAAACTGAAACCGAAATCGGCGTTAGTTGTATCGTTGTCGGCGACGATGACTCGGCCAATGTGCTCGGCGGTCGGTAGCGAATTGGTCGGCGGAAAATTGTTGGATACATTCCACCGGGCGCCACCGTACAAAGCGCCGGCAGCCGGCAGATAAGACCACGAAGAACCGTCAAAACTCGCGGCACCGACCGGGCCATAGGTTTGTTCTGCCCAGGCGTCGGCGCCCGAATAACCACCATTATAGGGCCCGCGATTCACGCCACCTGCGTCGACGGTGACCCAGTAGGTCCCGTTGCGCAATCCCGCAAACTGATAGGTGCCGTCGGCCAGCGCGGAAGTTGTAAAACTCTCGTAAGTATCGTCTCCGCCGTCAGGTATACCGTCACCGCCGTCCAGCCACAGTTCGATTCGGGTACCTGACTCGTAGGGATTGGGCAGTGGCCCGATCGGACCGTCGGCCAGACCGTCACCGACCAGGTCTACAAAGATCGTGCCCGAAATCGTGCCGACATCGACCGGGGCGCGGGCACTGAATTCGGAGGTCTGGCTGGCCAACGTGGCGGTTGCCACCAGTTTGTCAGCGGCTGTTACGGGTACAGGCAACGAGGCGGTGGGCACGGTGAAGGTATATTCGCGTATGGGACTCTCGTCTCCCTGCAGTACGCCGTTGACTGCCGCCGGCCCGTAGAAACTGGTGCCGCCATCGCTATCGCCGGCGGAGCCTTCGTCATCGGTGAACACGAAGTCCTTGCCTTCGCCGAAATCACTGGGGTCGCCGTCGGAAATATAGAACTCGAGGGTCGCACTGTCGGCCGACCAGCCGCTGACTACCAGGTTGGGTCCGATGATCTGCGCCGTCTTGATGACGGCAAAGTTGAAAATGTCATTACCACCGGAATCGCCGTCACCATCGTCGTTGGTGTTGTAAAAGGGAAAGGTGCCGAGATTCTGGTTGTCGGAGGACTCCTGCAGGTCAATACCGATCTGGCCGGTTGCGGGAGAGCTGTTGCGCGACGGGATCGTGCCGTTGTCGAAAAACAGGTTGCGAGTGATCAGATTGTCGATCGAGCCGTCGTTGATCATCACGCCAGGGCCATAGTTGGCATCGAATATGTTGCGATCGATCGTGACGTTATCGGCGCTGCCTCTCAGGGTGAGTGCACCACTCTGGGTCGGGGCGGCTGTCGTATGGCCAACGCCGTTGTCCGTGAAAGTGTTGTTGACGATGGTGTTGGCGTTGGAACCGGATATCACGACGCCCTGGCTGGCAGCGCCGGCAATCAGGTTGCCCTCTACCGTACCCGGCGCTGAACTGGATTCGATGGCGATGTTATCGCCACCGAGATCGTTCAGGGAATTGTCACGGAATTCGTTGTCCCGCACCGCCCAGTTCTGCGAGGTGAGACGTATCATGGCACCACGGTTATGAGCAAAGCCGATCACGTTGCTTTGCAATGTCCAGTTGTCACCACCGTTCGTCGCAAACCCGGCCCTGCTGCGTGTTCCCGGATCGGCAAACAAGTGAGCACGGGCACCCAGCACGTTGAATTCAAACGTGCCACCACTGACGCCAGTGTCGACAACAATATCGCCGTCGCCATTAGCATTGCCGAAACCATAGATCGCCAGGCCACGGATAATTGTGTTGTTGGCCGAAGCCCGCAGGCCGGCGGCGAAACCGGATTGCCCCTGAATCTCGATTTCCGGACCGTTGACCTGTGACAGGCTGAGGTCGTCGAAACCAACGAGACCCCCCGTGCCGTGAACGGTCGCGTTGGTATTGGCGACATTGGTAGTCTGCGTGGTGCCATCGATGGTCGTATTGGGCTCGGCAATAGCCGGCAAGGGGGTACCGACGGGGACAATGGTCCATACGCCGGTGCCGCCATTGAAACCGGGGTCGGCTAACGGGATGTTGAAGGCGATCAGGTCAGCGACGCCGTTGCCATTGGCCACGGTAATGGCTTCGCGTAATGAGCAGTCTGCGTTGCAGACACCGTCGTTGGTATCCGCCGTCTTGGTAACAGTTAATATCGCGGCGTGTACCGGCGCTGCAAAAAATGCGAGCACGACCAGCAGCCACGCGTTTTTCCAACGGCGTGACACAGCAATACGAAGCAGATTGTCGGTTTGCAACCGCACTAAATAATTTGCCCAATCGCTAAGAACCCGGCCGGAAACACGGTCTCCGGCCGGGGCCAGCAAAAACTCGCTCCTTAGATATGTAAAATTACTGAGACGCGCGATTCGGCAACGCGACGCGCGTCACAAACCCCGAATAAGTCGTTGATTGGCAGAGGACCACCGAGCTGTAAGCCATTGATTCCCCGATGATCGGCCTGTTTGCGGGTATTTTGCCGATTACCCCCAAACAGTGGTCCCCGGGTTGTGGTTTACCGAGAGTGCTGCCGGGCCCGGTGGGCGTTATAGTGAAAACGGAGATTGGCCGGATGAGCAGAGTTGCCCTGATAGCAGTCGTGGTCCTGATCGCGGGCAGTTGCACCGCGCAGGATCCCATCGCAAAGGAAACCCATGCTCCGGGGACTACCGCGCAGGGAAACTACGCCCCGGTCCACAAACGAATGCTCGAAGAAATACGCCGCAGCGGCCCACCACACGTCAGCGAACGCGTGCTGTCCGCGATGGAAAAAGTACAGCGCCACGAATTTGTCCCGGCCAGTTACCGTCGTGCCGCTTACGACAACCGGCCCTTGCCCATCGGTGAAGGCCAGACTATTTCGCAACCCTACATCGTTGCATTGATGACCGATCTGGCCGAAGTGGACAAGGATTCAGTCGTATTCGAGGTGGGAACCGGTTCGGGTTACCAGGCCGCGGTGCTGGCCGAGATGGTCAGACACGTTTACACCATTGAGATCATCGACACCCTGGCGGAACGCGCGGCAGAAACCTTGCAACGAATGGGTTACGACAACGTCAGCGTCAAAGCCGGCGACGGTTACGCCGGCTGGCCGGAACATGCGCCTTTCGACGCAATACTGGTGACCGCCGCCCCCGAAACCGTCCCCGAACCGCTGATCGAACAACTCAAACCCGGTGGCCGCCTGGTTATCCCTGTCGGCCCGGAACGCCACAGCCAGATGCTGAAGGTACTCACCAGGAACGAAGACGGCAGTATTGATACCCGCAACGTCGCCCCGGTTATCTTCGTCCCGTTCACCCGCGAATAAGGGGAATTCAATAGAAAGGGCCGGTGACTCTCGTCACCGGCCCTTTCCGTTTTTTTGTTATTACTAAAGCTTGTTGTTATTAGTAAAGGGTTTCAGACCTTACGGCGGGCAACCACCACGCCGATCAGACCCAGACCGAATAACATCAGGATGCCGGGCTCGGCCGTAGGTGTGGCGAAGCCGGTTCCGGAAATAGACAGCAGGCCTTCATAGAAGGCATCGATGTCGCCTGTGACGTCATCGAAGCTCTCGAAAAACTCGAGCCGCAGGATGCCATCGGCCAGTTCGATATTGGGAAGCGGAATAGAAGCGAAATCCACAATTCCGCCACTGCTGTAGGTCCCGACGCCGGGGAAACTGTCGCCGGCACCCGCAGACAGGTTGACCTCATTAGGATTCGCGGTCCCGCCAAAGCCGATAACGGCTTCGCTGAGCCACGATGCACCCACCGACGTTATCGTGAGATCCCAACCGATACCATCGATCGTGACCGGGCCACCGCCGCCCAGATCGAGCAACAATACGGTGTTGAGCGGACTCCCTTCCCCATCCCAGCTGGCAACGCCACTGATGTCGACATCAATTACGGCTGCACTGGCGATGCTGGTGGTAAATGCCAGTACCAGCCCGGCAACAATTACAGAAAATTTCTTACCCAGAATCATTTTTTTCGACTCCCCAATCGCCGTTTTTTTTGGACGGCTAGTTAATTAAGCTACTGACATGTGGGATTGGACATAATCCATTGTCGCGGCATACCCCATCTGGCAAGAAATAAGCAGGAATCGTGCCAATTTGTGGAATATTTTAGAAACCAGCAGTTTACGGGCACGGGCCTGATTTCCGCCGATGCATTCTGTAAAGAAATCCGACATTGGCCGGGCAGTCGGTGCCAATGTCACGACCGCGAGACAGGTTGGGAATCTGACATAATCTCACACCCTGTCCTTGCCGCGAGTTAAAAGCATGCGAGATTCCACCGGCCTGAAAACCGCCGTCATCTACGGCAGCGCCCGTCGCGATCGCCAGGGCATCAAGGCGGCGCGTTTTGTGGTACGCAAACTCGAACAACGCGGTCATGCCGTGGACCTGGTCGATTCGCTGGAATACGAGTTGCCCTTCCTGGACCTGATGCACAAAGAGTACGAATCGGGCAGCGCGCCACCAGCCATGCAGGCGGTGAGCAAAATCCTGGCTGCTGCCGATGGCTTTGTGATTGTCAGCGCCGAATACAATCACAGTATATCGGCCGCATTGAAAAATATGCTCGATCACTATCAAAGCGAATACCTGTACAAACCCAGTGCCATTGTCACTTATTCCGCCGGTCCGTTTGGTGGTGTGCGGGCGTTGGTAAACCTGCGCGCAATACTTGCCGAGCTCGGCACACCGAGTATTCCCAGTGCATTCCCGGTTTCCCAGGTTCACAGCGCGTTCGATGTTGAAGGCAACCCACTGGACCCGAAATACGACAAGAGGATTGTGAAATTTCTCGATGAATACGAGTGGTATGCACATGCCCTGACAGCGGCGCGCTGTAAAGAAAAAATGTCTCGCGATGTCCCGACACAACAACGCATGTGCCGTGGCAAAGGGTCGTAGCCGGGCCTGGTTGCTATACTCACCACCAGGCCCACAGAAGCTGATCGGCCATGAAAACCAGCCGCTGCCGCATATTGATTCTCACCGTACTGCTGACGACGCCGATACATCCGGTATCCGCGGCGTCACTCACCGCCGGGGAACTACCTGTGTCGGTACGCGTGGCACTAGAGCGTGGCGAAATTCAAATGAACTTTGTCGACGGCGTGCTCCAGAGCGCGGTCTCCGGTGGCGGGATCAGCGCGTATGCCTACACTCGCGGGGGCGTGCCCTACATGCTGGTCGAATACAGCGTGCTACCGGGCAGCACTTGGTCCAACAGTATCAATAACACGGCTGACTTAAGCGGCGCGGTGTTTCTTTCGGTGCCCGTGTATTTCAATGAGGCGCTCTTCGACGGCGTCGAGATCCCGATTTTCTTCGATCAGCTGGTACCCGATGTCGGGTCCGGGTTCTTTTTTCCCGGCGAGGCACCCGATCCGTTACAGGTCACGATGGTGCTGGAAAACAGCGCCATGACCGCCGGCAGCGGCTACTACCACCTGAGTGGCGAGCCGGACTATCTCGAAAGCGGCAACATGGGTTTTGGCGGCCCTTTCACGAATCCGTTTTTCTTCTGCATCGAGTGTGCATTCACCGCCCAACTGGATCTGGTATTTCTCGACTACTCGAACACACTGCTGCAATTCAACTTCGACGACCCCCGCACCACCCTGCTCAACATGTTTGATTCCTACGAAACTTCGCCATACGGTTTTGGTTTAAACCTTGTCGTCAACCAGGTGCCGCTCCCGGCGACACTGCCGTTGTTTGTTTCTGCGTTATTCGCACTCGCGATCCGGCGCCGTTAGTTTTCGGCATTCCCGGCAGCAAGCTCTGCCAGGGCCCGGGCCAGTTTGCGATGCCGCTGCAGCAGCAGCACATAAAGTCTCTCCTGTGGCCCGCCTTTGGCCCGCATCAGCCTGGCCAGTGATTGCTTTTGCCGATCCGTCCATGCCGCCAGATCCGGGACCAGTGCGATCAGGGGACACAATCGCAAAAAAGACTGCCGCTCTGTCGCCGGCCACGACCGGGTGTCACGCGCTTTCAGCAAGCGCTTCACCCGCCGCCCGGCCCATTGCGCCTGTGCGACCCGGTTGCCGTCAAAGTTCCTGGCCGCGTCGCGTGTTACCGCCAGGCTGATGTCGGCCATTGCCGGAACAGGTTGGGAGCCGGGTGTATCCAGATTGAAAACCAGGTCCGACCCGGTAAACCGGCGCAATATTTTTGTCGGGGTGCGATAGCCAGGTTGCGCCCGGATCCTGCTCCACTCGCCGGCGGCCAACTGCGCCAGTTTTGCATCGACGGGTCGAAAACCCATCTTGTAATAAAACCAGAAGGCCCCCGACTGGATTCCACCGGCACGACCATAGCCAAACTGGGCAGAATCAATAATGATCTGGCTCGAACTATAGTGATGAACAAAGGCACGCAGAATCTGCGTGAACAAAAAGGCGGACTCGCTACCACGGTACTCGCGAAAGATATTGAGCCCGATATCCAGGCGATCGAGATAGACGAAACCGCCACCGTAGGCTACCGGAACACTGTTCTTGGCGGCGACAAACCCGAAAAAACTGTCTATGGACAGACGCTGCTCCGGGGCCATACCGTAAATTGCCACATCGATGCCCTGCTCCAGCTGAAACAAGTCGACTTCGTGCGGGTTAGGATACGTGGTAGCTTCGGTTTCCCTGTGGCGCACGGACAATGTGGCCCTGCCCACATCGATCAGTTCACCGGCCTGCGCAAGCGTCAATGTTTTCGCCTTAGGCAGCTTCGCTGATAACTGCCCGGCAAAATCAGTGTTTTTTTTCGTACGACCGTCGGCACAGGCGGGCTTTCTTTGCGGAAAACGATTATGCGTCCGCGATGCCCGTTTCGAATCCAGCTGCCAGCGCAACCGCAGGTCCATCAGGTCGAAAAATTCCATGCCTGTTTCGGCGGTCAGTTCATATTGCTCGATTAGCCAGGCCAGTACCGTGTGGCCGTCTGCCCCTCTGGCCAGCTCAAAGAGCTCGCGTGTCGACAGGCGGTTGCTCAACATGCTGCTGCGTTCGACGTGCGGAAAAAAACCATGTCCCAGATCGTCGAGCGTGGTCTCGATTGCCTCGTCTTCCCAGTCCAGTTCAACATCGCCGCCATAGGTGTTACTCAGCCATCGGGCAATGGGCAGCGTATAAGCGTAGGCAACATTGGTATGTGCGATCCCGGTATCCGCCAGACCGGCAACCAGCCGCTGCCGGGATAATCGGGCCTGACGCACAGTGGCCGCAATACGGTCGAGCTCGGAAGCTGCCAGCCGGTGCATTTCCATGTCGTCGGGAAACGCAACAAGAAACAGCAACAGGTCATGGTACGCGCGCACTACCCTGGCGGACTTCAAAGGAGCAGCGCTGATTTTTCTGAGCAACGCGTTCTTGCGCTTGCTGCAGACTCGACTGCGTTTCCCACGCATTTCCGCGAGTGTGTCGATCCAGGTTGTGACTTGGGGTCGAACCACGAAGTGATTTACGCTATGTTTGTCAGAACTAGTTTTGCCGGACGAATTGTACCTGCTATTACAACCGTGTCGTACCTACGAGCCCAACAGTGAAAGACAAACTCACCAAACAAGTGGTCGACTTCCTGCTTGAAATCGGGCTCGAAGTCCGCAGCGCGAAGATCGAGGAAGACGCTGTGCTGCCGGGAATATTGATCCGGGATGGCGGGCTGATCGTGGATGAAGAACAGCTCGAACATCCGGGTGACCTGCTTCACGAGGCCGGTCACCTGGCTGTCGTTACTCCCGAACGACGTCAACGCATGGGTTCCGATGCAGGCATCAAAATTCACGAGGAAATCGCCGCACTGGCGTGGTCCTGGGCGGCACTCCATCATTTGGAGTTGCCGGCCGACGTGGTATTTCACGAACAGGGTTACCATGGCGCCTCACCCAACCTGATCGCAGCGTTCCGTGAAAATTGCGGCCCGGGAATTCCCTACCTTGCCTGGCTGGAGATGTGCTCAGATCCCAATGCCGGACCCGATGCCAAAACGAAACTGCCGCCATTCCCAACCATGACCCGCTGGCTGCGACAATCCCGGGCAGGCTCATAGGGCCCGGTTAGCCATTTTTCTTAAAGTCAGTTCGAGTAAACGTTTTCCCGGACACGCATAAAGACCGGCAATCAATGTAGTACGATTACGGAATACCAAAAGAATGGGGAGAGGGAGTATGCAATCCGTACCAAGCAAGCGTGTTCTTATATTCGGCCTGGTCCTTAGCTGTTCCATGCTCATGGGTGCCGGCGGCCTCGAAGATCTCAACGGCGACGCGACGGCCGACCTCGGCAAAGCCGGTGGCCCCAAGGGTCTCAACCCCGCGGCGACAGCTGACCTCATCAACGCCGGTGTTGACAAATACCTGGGTGACTACACACCCGTTGCGTCGGAGGATGTCGGCGACGGCTGGACCAAGCACACTTTCGACCCGGATGGCGGTAACGGACCGATCTGTATAGCGGGTACGCCATTCTCGGCGTTTACGCGGCAGGGCAATCCGAGCCGGTTGCTCATTTTTGAACAAGGCGGTGGCGCCTGCTGGCAGGGCTTCTACAACTGCAACGTCCTCGCCGAGGAACAGGAGCCACCCGCGCCACGAGAGGGCATCTGGGATTTCGACTCCAGGGACAACCCATTCGCCGACTATTCCATCGTCTATATGCCTTACTGTGACGGGTCGGTATTCAGTGGCGACAACGATGTTTTCGATCCGGCCTTCGGTAAGTCAATCGGCGTGCCCGACGTTCAGGTGCGCTTTCACCGTGGCTTTCGTAACCAGTCTGCCGGCATGGACCTGGCCAAAGCAATGTTTCCCCATGCCCGCCGGATTACAGTCGCGGGCTCGAGCGCGGGCGGTGTGGGAGTCGCCGGCTTCGCCCCGTTTCTGGTTCGTCTGGTTTATGGCAATCAGGTCCACCTGACCGTTTTTAACGATGCCGGTCCGGTGACCGTCAATCCTGCCGCCGTAGACTCCATTGCGGCGCGAGCGGCCGACTGGCGGTTTGGCCAGTTTTACCCGGCTAGCTGCACCGATTGCGACGACATGGGCGACGCCACCGCCGTTATCCGCTGGAGACTGGACAACGACTCCACCATTCGCGAAGCGTTCTACGAGACCGATGGCGATTTCACTAACCGCTTTTTCCTGGAACTGTTGGGTGACCCGGTCGGGTTTCGCGATCTGATCGTGACCGGTCACGGCTTGCTCAACGCCGCCCACCCAAACCGCTACAAGCGATTTATCGTGGCCGGTGATATTAGCCACACAGCATTGCAGACGCCGCTATTTTATTCTCAGGACGCGAACGGTGTTTTTCTGAATGAATGGACCGCGGACTTTCTGGTGCCCCGGCCCTTCTGGATGGACATTGTGGAGGACGCGATACCGTAATACGTCCTAGTTGACAGCCGCTTTTAGCCTCAGCGTAAACGATGGGGCGCCGCCAAGATCCGCGGGAGACATTTGTCCCCGCAGTGTGACGCGTATTTGATTGACCGCCGGGTCCAGGCCGTTTGCATCCGGCGTGGGTGTATAAGTGAAACTGGCGCCACCGTCGTTCGAAAACTCCAGATCGTCTGTAGTGCTGGCCAGCGAAGTAAATGTATAGCTCAGTGTGCTGGCCGGCACGCCGTCGACAAATTGAACGGGTCCGGACGTGCCGCCATCGTAATCCAGTACTCTTAACGCCAGGTCTGCCGGTAGCGCATCGACCACCACCACGCTGTCATTGTCGGGCGATCCACCGCCGGCGTTGCGTACTTCGAGTGCGTAAATTACGGTCGCTCCCGGGATGGCCTTGGGATTGCTGACGCCATTCCAGGGGTCGCTGTCGACTGTCTGTGTCTTGGTGATATGCATTTCTGCCATGCCAACCGCGGCAACCACACCGGAAAACTCCGAGGTATTATTGCTGGCATCGGTGGCCGTGGCGGTCAGCAGGGTGCCGTCGAAAACCCCGACCGGACCCGGAACCGAAAACGAAAAGCGATTGGTCGTGTCCTGGCCCTGCGCCAGGCCGTTGACCGGGCCCGGTCCATAACTGCTGGCGCTGCTGTCCAGATCGGCAGCAGAGCCCTCGGTCATGGTCACCAGATAACGCTGACCCTCACCAAAACCAGTGGGGTCCGCTGCGGCCAGGAATAACTCGATCACACTGCCGGGTCGCGCCCACCCGGTAATCATCAACTGACCCATACTTAGCAGCGCGCTATCCAGTACCGGGTAATTCAGGCGACCATTGCCGCCCGTATCGCCGTCACCGGAATCGTTAAGAGTCACAAAC
>JAOTXR010000318.1 GCA_029862285.1 Gammaproteobacteria bacterium | reverse complement strand
GGCATCAAATCGGGTTTGGTGTCGTAGTAGTCGGCACCAAACCAGTGGCCCATGCGGCCGAATCCGGTGATGACCTCGTCCGAGATCAGCAGGATATCGTGGGAATCGCAGATACGCTGAACCTCGGGCCAGTAAGTTTCCGGCGGTACGATTACCCCACCAGCGCCCTGTACTGGCTCGGCAATGAACGCCGCGACGCGATCGACGCCGAGTTCCTGGATTTTTGCTTCCAGTTGACGTGCGACGCGCAAACCAAATTCGCCCGGTTCCACGTCACGGCCCTCGCCAAACCAATACGGCTGATCGATGTGCACGATATCAGGTATCGGCAATCCGCCTTGCTTGTGCATCGGTTTCATGCCGCCCAGGCTCGCACCAGCCATGGTGGAACCGTGGTAGGCATTGTGCCGGCTGATAATTACATTCTTGTTGGCGTGTCCCTGACATGCCCAGAAATGCCGCACCATTCGTACGACAGTATCGTTCGCTTCCGATCCGGAGCCGGTATAGAAAACATGGTTCATATGCGATGGGGCCAAATCGCCCAGCATCTCGGATAACTCGATCGCTGGCGGCGTGGTGCACTGGAAAAAACTGTTGTAGTACGGGAGTTCGCGAAACTGGGCCGCAGCAGCGTCCGCAAGTTCCTTCCGGCCATAACCGATATTCACACACCACAGCCCGGCCATGCCATCGAGCAGCCGTCTGCCCTCGCCGTCGATGAGATGGACACCGTCCGCCCGGGTAATGATGCGGGTGCCGCGTTCGGCCAGATCGCCACTGTCGGTAAACGGATGCAGATGATGTGCAGCATCTTTGCGTTGGAGTTGACTAAAATGTGCGCTCATAGGATGAACTTGTCTTCAGACATTCAATAACAAAAATTCGCGTTCCCAGGAACTGATTACCCGGAAAAACGTCTCGTACTCACGTCGCTTGATGGCGGCATAGGCGGACGAAAACTCGTCACCCAACATGTCCCTCAGTGCCGAGGCCTGCTCGAGACACACCAATGCCTCTTCCATATCGTGCGGTAGAGTCCGCCCCATTTCGCGTGCGTTTTGATCAGTGGGTGCTGTCGGTTCTATTTTTTCCTTCATGCCAAGATAGCCACAGGCCAGGGTTGCGGCAATCGCCAGGTAGGGATTGACATCGGATCCGGCGAAACGGGTTTCGATCCGACGATTGCGCTTGTCGGATACCGGTACTCGTAGCCCCGCTGTACGGTTATCAATGCCCCATTGCACATTAGTTGGCGCAACGTCGCCATAGGCGAGACGACGGAAGCTGTTGACGTATGGTCCGTAAAAAATCATCGCCGCCGGAGTATATTTCTGCAGACCACCGATGTAGTGGCGGAAACGCTCGTTCTTCTCTATCTCGTCTTCGAAAATATTGCGTCCGGATTCGATGTCGTTGATAGACTGGTGAATATGCATCGAACTGCCGGGCTCGTTCTCCATCGGTTTCGCCAGGAAAGTTGCAAAGACGTCGTTGCGCATTGCCACTTCCCGCATCATCCGCTTGAACAAGAACACCTGGTCTGCACGGCTCAGTGCATCAGCATGTTCGAAGTTGACCTCCATCTGTGCCGCCCCGGACTCGTGTATCAGTGTGTCCAGATCGAGTTCCATCGCTTCGGCGAAATCGTACATCTCCTCAAATAACGGATCGAACTCATTGACCGCATCGACGGAATAAGATTGCCGGGCCCGTTCCCGCCGTCCTGAACGCCCTACCGGCGGGCGCAGCGGATAGTCTGCGTCCGTGTTTTTCTCCACCAGGTAAAATTCCACCTCGGGTGCCACAATGGGTTGCAATCCGTCGTCGGCAAAACGTTTCAGGACCGAGCGCAGGACCGTTCGTGGCGCCAACCGGTGGTACTGACCGTCCGAGTTGATACAGTCGTGGATAATCTGCGCAGTTGGCTCTTCAGCCCACGGCACCTTGCACGCCGTTGTAGGGTCCGCGACCAGGAACAGATCGCGGTCTGAAGGATGCACCAGCGCTGTATAGGCTTTTTCATCCGGCCACTCGCCAGTTACCGTCTGCATGAAAACCGCTTCGGGCAAGCGCACGCCTTCGCCTTTCAAGAATCGATACGCGGGAATAATCTTGCCGCGCGCATTGCCCGTCATATCGGGCACCAGCGTCTCGATCTCGTCGATGTCGTGCTCCTTGATCCAGGAACGCAGTTCTTTGCTTATTTCAGTCATTGAATCTGTACGCGACCGGGTGTTGCCTTATCGTTTGTGCTCTGTAGCGCGACGGCGGCAGGCTTCTCCGAAAGCGTGCCAGGTTGCTGCATAAAAAGGATGGGTGTGCGGCTTCCATTCGGGATGCCATTGTACCGCCAATGCGAACTCGGCTGCGCCGGATACGCTGAAGGCCTCGATGAGACCATCTCCTGCCCGGGCTTCGACAAAGGCACGCTGCGCCAATCGATCGATACCTTGCCCGTGCAGGCTGTTTACTAGTTGTTCCTGCGAGTCGACCAGGCTGGCAAGAATTCCGCCCTCTGCCAGAAAAACCGGGTGCGCGGGTCCGTATTGACCATCCAGATCCAGCGTGTTGTCCTCGAGGTGATTGTCAAAGTCGGGATGCTCGTGCACTTTCTGGTGTAGCGTGCCGCCTAATGCAACGTTAACTTCCTGAAAACCACGACAGACCCCCAGTAGCGGCACGGCTGCCTTCAGCGCCGCCGGAATCAGGCGCAGGTTCGCCATATCGCGGGCCGGATCCAGCGGACTGCCGTCGTAGGGCTCGCCACCACCATAATGCCGCGGATGGATATTGGCATGACTGCCCGTCAGGACGATGCCGTCAACCATGGCCAGAATTTCCTCGGCCAGGACGCCGTCGGTTAATGCCGGAAGCATCACGGGAACCGCGTCCGCCTCACCGATAATGGCGCGGATGTATTTGTCGCCAACACAATGGTAGTTGTGTGGTTCTATGTGTTTGAGATCTGCACTGAGACCGACAATGGGTCTGGACATGGTTGTTACTCGTCTATTGGAGCCGAAACTAACACCGGCGCTGTCCGGGTTCAAGGAAATACTTCAGGTCTTTTTACAAGAAAACCAAACTCTTAGCAGCACAACTTCGTACACATTCCCTGCGGTGTCTGTTAGCATCGTCGTCTAGATCCCTCATGAATCCAATAACTATGGCTGGCGCTGCATCCGAATTTCTTGACCGTCATCCCGGGCTGGAATCCATCGATCTGCTGATTCCGGATCTCAATGGCATCCTCCGCGGCAAGAAAATCGGCAAGTCCCTGATAGAAAAGTCATTCGAAGAGGGAGTTTTGTTGCCCCGCTCGCTGTATGGCTGCGATATTCGCGGCGATACCGTTGAGGAAACCAATCTGGGC
>JAOTXR010000317.1 GCA_029862285.1 Gammaproteobacteria bacterium | reverse complement strand
TGATCCGACCACTGCAGGTCTGTTTAATGCTCTTGGGCGGGCGCTCGGTGCAGAAGAATTGGCGCTGGATGTGTCACCGATGCTTGGCGACATCTCCGGCGTTGTGGAATCGATCAACAACAACGATGCCCACTCTCTTTCATGGCAGGCGTTGATGAGCGATCAGCCAGTGGAGCAAACGCGGCGAATTGTGGTGCTCAAGCCGGAACTGGACTTTGCAAAACTACATGCAGCCCAGGATGCAATCGAGGCAATTCGCCAGCAGGAGGCAGCAATTTCCAGTGCTTTGCCGGGCGATGTGCGTATCCGGCTCACCGGTCCGGTGGCACTGGAATACGAAGAGCTGATCAGTGTTACCCGCGGCGCGCAATTGGCCGGGTTACTGGCGCTGGGGATGGTGCTGGTGATTCTTTATTTTGCCTTGCGCTCAGTATGGCTGGTGCTTGCTGCGTTGCTGACTCTGATTACCGGGCTGTTGGCTACCGCAGCATTTGCTGCCTTTGCGATCGGCTCGCTGAACCTCATTTCGATAGCTTTTGCGGTTCTGTATATCGGTCTGGGCATCGATTTTACGATTCATTATTGTCTGCGTTTTCGTGAGGCGCTGGCCGGTGGCAAGGACAAGAGTTCAGCATTGATAGACAGCGCCGGCGATGTCGGTTCATCGTTGTTTCTTTGCGCAATAACCACGTCGGTCGGGTTTTTTGCATTTTTTCCGACGACATTCAGAGGCGTTTCGGAACTCGGATTGATTTCCGGAACCGGTATGTACATCAGCCTTGTCGTGACACTAACGTTGTTGCCAGCCCTGCTGCGCATACTCCCTGCACCGGCAGCCAGCAATAGCGCAAATCCGCTGGCCGCCGTAGCAGAACGACTCACGCGCAACCGTTTGTTGTTGCCGGTTGCCGGCTTGCTGACAGTACTGGCCCTGGTGGCGTTACCGTTCGTGAGCTTTGACAGCGATCCGGTCAACCTGCGCGACGCACGCAGCGAATCGGTTGCCACCTATTTTGACTTGCTTGACGACCCTCAATATTCTCCGCGCGCTCTGTCGCTCATCGTCGCCGATAATGTCGCAGCGAAACAAATTACAACCAGGTTGGAGCAGATTGATGTAGTGACGTCGGTTACGACACTTCAGGATCTGGTCCCCGACGATCAGACTGACAAGCTGGCGCTGATAGAAGAAATCGCCTGGATCGTCGGGCCCGGGTTGCAAACAAGGGCAAACCCGCCGAATGATCCAGAGCGTGATCTGAAAGCGATTGAGGAATTGTCGAGTGAGTTAGAGGGTCGCGGCGAGGGCGCCGACCGACTGCGGCAGGCACTGGACGAATTCATGCGACACGCGGATAAGTCCGGTGACACCACCCAGACCGTCATAACCCTGCAGCGCATGTTGCTTGGCACTTTGCCCGGACGATTGTCCGCACTCAACGACGCGCTTGCCGCACACGATGTTAGCGTGGCAAATCTGCCGCAGGGATTACGCCAACGCTGGATCGCCGCCGATGGACGGCAACGCATAGCGATACATTCGAACGCCCCGGCACCGGAGTTTGTAAACGCAGTGCGTACCGTCGCTGCTGGCGCAACAGGCCTGCCAGTCGTGCAATATGAAGCCGGTCGTGCGGTAGTTGGCGCCTTTAAACAGGCATTTGTTACCGCGTTGGTGCTGGTCTCACTGATACTGATTGTCTTGCTGAGAAACTGGCGACAAACGCTTGTGGTTTTATTGCCTTTGCTGGCTGCCGGTCTGGGCACCGTGGCTTTTATGGTAGTAATGAGGCAGCCGTTCAATTTTGCCAATGTGATTGCGCTGCCATTGCTGCTTGGCGTCGGTGTCGATAATGGCATTCATATGGTGCACCGTTGGCGCAACACCGGCGACGGACTGCTCGCCAGCAGCACGACCCGGGCGATCTGGTTCAGTGCGCTGACCACGATCGCCAGTTTCGGTAATCTGGCATTTTCCGGTCATCCGGGCAGCGCCAGCATGGGCAGGGTACTCACCATTGGCATGATCCTTACAACGATTTGCACGATCCTGCTGGTGCCGGCATTACTTGCGAGGCAAAGCCGATGAGATCACTGGTCACCGGTGCTACAGGTTTTATCGGTTCTGCCGTTGCACGTGCACTGATAACAGCCGGGCATCAGGTGCGTGTATTGGTACGGCCGTCGAGTGATTTACGTAATCTGAAGAACATCGACGTCGAAATTATCGAGGGCGATCTCGTGGATCCCGATTCGTTGTTACACACCGTAGTCGGGATGGACTTCGTTTTTCATGTTGCGGCCGATTACCGTTTGTGGGTACCCGATCCGGATGTGCTGTACCGGATAAACGTCACCGGAACCCGGTCACTGCTCGAAGCGGCGCGGCTGGCCGACGTCCAGCGCGTCGTATACACCAGCAGTGTTGCCACGCTGGGCCTGAATCCGGATGGCACGCCTGCCGATGAGGCGACTCCTGTATCGCTGGCAGACATGATCGGTCACTACAAACGGTCCAAATTCCTCGCCGAGCAAGTCGCCACAGAGGCCGCTGCCACTGGGCAGGAAGTGGTAATCGTCAATCCTGCGGCGCCGGTCGGTCCCAGGGACATCAAGCCCACGCCCACCGGGCAAATGATTGTCGACGCCGCCTCGGGCAAGATGCCGGCCTATGTCGATTCTGGCCTGAACATTGTGCATGTAGATGATGTCGCGCATGGCCATCTGCTGGCTGCGTCGGAGGGCAAGTCCGGCCGGCGTTACATACTCGGGTGTGAGAACATGAGCCTGGCCAAGATTTTCTCTGCGGTGGCCGCAATGACCGGCGTCAGGGCGCCGAAACTCAAGTTGCCGGTCGCTCCGCTGCTGCCCGTTGCCTATGCAGCCGAAGCAGTTGCAAGGATAACCGGCAAATCGCCAATGTTAACGGTAGACGGTTTGAAACTTGCACGAAAACATATGTACTTTTCCAATCAGCGTGCCATAGACGAGCTGGATTTTTGTCCGCGACCCGCACACGACGCATTGCGTGACGCGGTCGAGTGGTTTTCGGCCAACGGGTACCTGAAGTGACGCAGGCTACCGCCCGGGCTCATCCCAATATCGCCCTGGTCAAGTATTGGGGCAAACGCGACACGCGACTGAACCTGCCAGCGGTGGGCTCGATTTCCATCACGCTCGATACGCTGCATACGATCACCGAAGTCAAATTCGATGCAGAACTCGCCGGCGACAGTGTCCTGCTCAATGGCAAGGCCAACGAAGAAGAAGCCGCACGAGTGACAGCCTGCGTCGATTTGCTGCGCGAGATCGCAGGTGTGCAGACACGAGTTGAAGTTCGCAGCAGTAACAATTTTCCGACTGGCGCCGGGCTGGCGTC
>JAOTXR010000316.1 GCA_029862285.1 Gammaproteobacteria bacterium | reverse complement strand
CCGTGTGGCCCGAGTTCGCGCGCCAGCGTTTTAGCCCAGCCAGCAACAGCGGCGCGTATCGTATTGGAAACACCCAGGCCTGCGATGGGTTCTTTCACCGAAGTCGAAATGATATTGATAATGCGTCCGGAGCCGGTCGCCTTCATTGCCGGCAGCAGAGCCTGCATCAAGACCTGGTCAGCAATCAGATGTTGGCGAAATGCCGCTGAATAAGCCGCCGTGTCTGCCTCGTTCGCAGTTCCCGGTTTTGGTCCGCCGGAATTATTCACCAGGATCTGAAACTGGCGTTCACCCGCTTTTTCCGTGACTAACGCCTGCAGTTGTTCGGTATTGCTTAGATCGGCGACCAGCCAGTCGTGCCGTTGCGCGTCGGCCGATGGCAGATCTGCGGCAATGCCTCGTAGTGCGTCCAGATCCCGCGCCAACAGCGTAACGCTGATACCGTCCTCTGCGAGTTTTTTCGCGATAGCCGCGCCGATCCCGCGGCTTGCGCCGCATACCAATGCGTATCGGTGTTGCAGGCTCACGAATACCGCTCCTTGCTGAAAGTGTCTATGTTAAACGCGACTTGCGGCGCGATACAGGCTGGGCTTGCCGACACTGCACTGAAACACGTTTGTGAGGTTGCCCCAGCGGCAAAGCCGTCAGTTTTCCGCCCCAAACACAACCCGTGTCCAGGGCATAAATACCCGGTTTGCCCGGCTTGCCTGATTCGGATTGCCCCAGCGTCGACCAGTGGCCAAAAATAATATTCGTGCCGCTGCTGGCTCGCCCCGGCACCTCGAACCACGGCAGGTAGCCGTCTGGCTGCGAGCCTGGCGGGCCTTTGGCAGTCAGGTCCATTTCACCATCGGGCTTGCAGTAACGTAGCCGAGTGAGCGCGTTAACAATGCAACGGTGCCGCGCCTTGCCGGCTAATTCATCATCCCATCGCACCGGTTCATTACCATACATGTGGTGCAAAAACTCTTCGTAGTCGTCGCTGCGCAGTACAGTTTCCAGCTCAGCCGCACAAGCCAGTGTTTTGGATATATCCCATTGTGGCAGCACGCCGGCGTGGACCATCAGGAAGCCCGACTCATATATTGCGAGTGGTCTATTGCGTAGCCAGTCGAGTAACTCGCGACGATCTGGCGCGGCGAGTATCGTCGACAATGTATCGCGTTTCTTCATCTTCGCTGCACCGGCCGCGACCGCGAGCAAGTGCAGGTCATGATTGCCAAGCACACACTGTGCACTATCACCCAGCTCGCGGACCAATCTCAGTGTTGCGAGCGAATCAGGTCCGCGATTGACCAGGTCACCGGTGAACCATAGCCGATCCGAACCGGGGTCGAAGTTCAGTCTTTCAATCAGCTGCTGGAGCGAGGACAGGCAACCCTGGATGTCGCCGATAGCGTATTCGGCCATACGCGGGCTAGTTCAGCGTGCCAGGGGCGGCAAGCGTGAAAGGTCGAATCAGTGTGTCGAATGCCGAGCCATCGTCGCCGATCATGCCGTAACTACCGTGCATAGTCCCTACCGGCGTGTCCAAAACCGCGCCACTGGAGTAGCGAAAAGTCTGGCCCGGCGCAATATATGGTTGTTCGCCCACAACGCCATCGCCACGTACTTCCCGCGTACGCCCGTTCGCATCGGTGATTATCCAATGACGCGTCAGTAATTGCGCGGGGATCCGGCCCTGATTGTGAATGCTGATGGTATACGCGAAGACATACCGTTCATTGGTCGGGTCGGATTGCTGATCAACATAGTCAGTTTCGACTTCGATCTGGAATTCGAAAGGCTCATTCATTGTTTGTAATCGCGCACGCGCACCGCGAGTACGTCGCAGGGTGCGGCGTGCAGAATCGTGTCCTCGGTATAGTTAACGAGAATTGCCAGGCCGTGGCGTTCGCGGCTGCCGAGCACAATCAGGTCAGCCTCTATCTCTTTGGCAACCTGGATCAGCTCCGATTTGATATTCCCAATCCGGATTTCCTGCGGCACATTGCTCAGTCCATGTTGCTGCGCCAACGTGGTCAGTCGCGTAACCGCGCTCTGACGTAAATCGTCGGACAACTCCACGCTGGGTAACAGAGCTTCTCCCATTGGTTCTACAGGAACATATTCAACAACATGCAGCAGTGTGATCTTGGCGCCGAAAGTGGTGGCAAGCGCCGCAGCGCGGTCGCAGACGGCGTCACTGTGCTCACTGAGGTCGACGGCAACCAGCAGGTTTCGATAGGTCTCCATTGCAGTAATTCTATCAGGGCTGCGAGGAGCCGCTGTGGTGGAGTTGCATGGCGATCGCGGAAAACCCTTCCGGGTCAATGGTTTCCGGGCGTGAGCCTGGATCCAGGCCGGCCGCTTCGATATCCGCGGGCGAAGCCAGGCCCGCCAGCGCATTACGCAGGGTCTTGCGCCGGTGACTAAAGGCCGTTGCCACGACCTTTGCAAACAGATCGTGATCGGGAATCGGAAACGGCGGTTCCCGATGTGGCACCAGCCGAACGATAGCGCTATCCACCCGCGGCGGTGGAGTGAAGGCGCCGCGTCCAACCGTGAATTGCTGCTCGACCGTGGCGGCAGCGGCCAACATCACCGTCAGCCGGCCATAAATCTTGTTGCCGGGGCCGGCGGTCATGCGTTGCACCACTTCAAACTGGAGCATGAACAGCATGTCTTCTATGCAGTTTGATTGGTCCATCAGGTGAAACAGCAACGGTGTCGATATGTTGTAGGGCAGGTTGCCAAATACACGCAAGTTGTCGTGGCCCAAGGTTGTGAAATCAAAATCGAGTGCATCAGATTCGTGTACTCGCAAGTCACCGTGCCGAGCGAACTCTTTCCGTGCAAGCGCGGCGAGATCACGGTCGACCTCGATGACATCCAGGCTGCCGGCGCGTTCCAGTACTGCAATAGTCAACGCGCCGCGTCCAGGGCCAATCTCCACGAGGTGCTGGCCAGGCTGCGGATCCAGCGTGTCCACGATGTGCTCGATGACATTGGGATCGTGAAGAAAGTGTTGGCCAAAGCGCTTACGTACCGGCATTTCAGCTCCGTCGTCGAATGCCCAGTTCGATAGCCAGTCGCATCGCGGCACGCAAACTGCCGGCGTTGGCCCTGCCCGAACCGGCGATGTCGAAGGCGGTGCCATGATCGACCGATGTGCGTATCAACGGCAACCCCAGAGTGGTGTTGACGGAATTGCCAAAACCGGAATATTTCAGTACTGGTAGACCCTGGTCGTGATACATAGCAAGAACAGCATCTGCCTGAGCAAGTCGCTGCGGCAGAAACAGCGTGTCGGCGGGCAACGGTCCGGTCAGATGCATCCCCTCGTCGCGCAGGCCATGCAGCACGGGCTCGATAATCTCGATTTCTTCGCGACCCAGTTGTCCGGATTCGCC
>JAOTXR010000315.1 GCA_029862285.1 Gammaproteobacteria bacterium | reverse complement strand
CACGGATGTTGGCGTAATTCTGGCTGGCATCGACAATCTCGACCATGTCACGGAAACACATGGGACTGAGGCGGCAGACCGGCTGCTGCGCGAGACCGCCCGCGTCATGCTGTCGAACCAGGGTTCCCGTGTAATCGGCCAGTACAGCCGCAATGAGATTATTCTGTGGCTGACCGACTGTAATCACGAAGCAGCACAACTCGCCGGTCGACGCATACTCCGTGATTTCGAGGATGTAATCGGAGCATTGTCAGCGGAACATGATCTTCCGGCTTCGCTCACGCTCGGAATCGCCGCGATGGACCAGGGCCACGTTTTCAAAGACGCAACCGAACTGGTCGACGCCGCCCATCATGCGTTGGAGGGCTCACGTCTCGGCAGCCTGGCCAGCACGGACGATACCCGGACACCAGCGCTGATCAGTTAAACGCCGCCGGCGCAACCGGATCAGTCAGGAGTCTCGACCGGGCCCAGTCGATTCCGCCCGGAACCTTTCGCGTTATAAAGCGACCGGTCGGCAGCGGCGAGCAAATCCAGCACGCCGGGTATGCTGCCGTCACCACGGGGTACCGAGGTTGCAATTCCTGCGCTCACAGTCAATATTTCATGCTCTGACGAGCGGTGTTCTATCGCCAGCGCGGCGACCGAATGACGAATTCGCTCAGCGACTGCGACAGTTCCTTCCGGACCGGTCTCGGGCAGCAACACCAGAATCTCTTCGCCACCATAGCGATACACCCTGTCCAGCATCCGCACACAAGCGGTAACTTCACGAGCTACATCGCGCAATACGCGATCGCCACGCGGGTGACCATAGGTGTCATTGTAGGGTTTGAATTTATCGACATCGAGCAGGATGACAGAATAGGTACGCTGATACCGCAGCGAACGCTGGTGAGCGATTGCCAATGACTCTTCCATCGCCCGGCGATTGCCGATACCCATCAATGGATCGACCCGGGACAGCGTCTCCAGCTGTTCGACCGCGCTCTCCAGTTCCGCGGTACGCTCGGCGACCTGTGCCTCGAGCACTTGTTGCTGCTGTTTGGCGCTCTCCACGTGAGCACGCATCAAGTCTGACTGGGTCACGATACCGACAATGGCCTGTTCAGCGTTGACCACTACCAGCCGGCGGATTTTATTTGACGCCATGACACGAGTGGCTTCATCCAACGGCTGTCCGCAATCCACAGTAACCACCGGTGCCGACATTGCGTCGCTGGCCGTTGCATCGGCCACCTGTCCATTCAATACCCGGGACAGTTCCCGTACCAGATCGCGTTCGCTGATGAGCCCGACTGCTTTCTGGTTGTCGACCACAACCACGCAGGAATGGCGGCGTATTCCCATCATCGCCGCCACGTCGGACAAGGGCGTGAGCGACGCCACACACTCCGGGTCGCGGCTCATCCACTCTTCTACCAGCATGCGGGTGTCGGCCTCCGCTTCTGGTGCCACTTCTGCTGCCACTTCTGCAGCCGTTTCTGCTGCTGCTTCTGCCACCGCCGACGTCTCTGCTTCTGTCATAGAGTGTGCACCCGATGCTCCCGGATGGGCCTTCATTCTATCGCACCACGGCGTGCTTAACCCGGTTTTATCGCAGTCGAAGTCTCAATCCGGCTGAGCCACAGCAACGCGACAAAGTCATAGACCGCATGGCAAACGATCGGCGCTGTGAGACTGTCTGCATAAAGAAAAAGCCCACCCAGATAGAGTCCTATGACAGTCGCTGCCACCGCATAGGCGACTGAGACTGCGTGGGCAAGGCCAAACAGCACGGAGGCGATTATCAAGCCAGTCAGCACATTGCTGTGCTGCGCGACTACAGTCTGCACCAGGCCGCGAAACAGCGCTTCCTCACAAAGTCCCGCGAGCAATGCCACCAGCGCGAAACCGCCCGGACCGATACCATCAAAGAATTGATGTACAAAGTCACGTGCTTGAACGGTTGCCCGACCCATCGCCCCGTGCGGGTGCCGCAGACCCCACCACAACAGCACCAGCATCGGTAACACCGCGAGCAGGCCGGTGCCGGCGGCACGCAGGTCATCGTTGACAGCCGACAACGGGTCCACACCAGCCACCCAGCCGATGGCATAAGCGACCAGCAGCAGGCCGCTCTCGAATACGCAGGCATAGAACAGGGCTCTTGCCGGAGTCACTGGCTCAGGCCGCCGCAGGCAACCACACCATCACTTTCTGATCGATGACCCCGTTGCGGGCAAAATTGATGAGTCGCGCCCGCACTGAATCCGTGGTCTGCTGTCCCTTGCACAGAACCAGTGCTCCCTGCAGCGAGTTGACGTCAACGGCCAATACCATACCGTCAACCAATTGGCTCACATCGATTTCGCGAGCTTCGAGTTCTGACTCCGTACCCAGCACGGCCTCGAATGCCTTGAGTACGTCGGGATCATAAATATTGCTGCGCAGCTTCAACTGGTCAAGAGCCTCGGCCGTGCTGACACCGCTCGATTCGATACGTTCGAAATCCAACACCGCCTTGAGAATCCGCGATCCTATTGGGACAACCGTAGCAGAGTCAAAATCGACGTTCTGCTGCCTGATGGCTTCGGCCACCTCATCGAGTCTCGGTATGCGCGACAACAAATCGCCGGCAATGCCGGGATGCAGATCGTAGAGCTGCTGCTCGGACTCGCTGAGACGCTCACCGGCGATGGCTTTTTGCAATACTGCGTCGGGGACCGTGACACAGCCCACCTGTGACAGTGTTGCCATCGTCTCGAATTGCCACAGGTCGGGTAACCCGAGCTGTTTCGCGATCTCGCTAACCTGAGTTCTAATGCGTGTGGTACGGCCGAAAGCGCCCGGATTGACCAGTGCAAGCACATCGGCCAGGACCTGAATTGCGCCCTGCAGCGTATTCTCCAACAGGTCGCGTTCGGCGATAACGAGTCGATGCTGTTCCAACGCGGCCTCCACCGATCCCCACAGTTTCTCAGGTGGGCAAGGCTTGTTGAGAAAACGAAAGATATCGCCCTCATTGACCGCATCAATCGCTGTCTGCTGATCGGAGTTACCTGTGAGCATCATCCGTACTGTGTCCGGGCTACGCCGTTTTACTTCGGCCAATAACTGCACGCCGTTCATCTCCGGCATCCGCATATCGCTGACTATTACCGCATAGTCATTGCTATCAGATATCTGCTCGAGTGCCTCGGCCGGTCCGAGCGCGGTATCGATATTGATTTTTTTCCTCAACGCGCGCCGGCAGGCGTCCAGCACCGGGCGTTCATCATCTACAAACAGTACCCTGGCCATGATCTACCCTGCAATCTCGCGTGCTGCCTCGAACCAGGCTGGCGACGGCTGCAGGGTCAGTCTTGCAAGATAATCGGCATCGAACTGGACCGACTCGATGTCACCGCCACCGCTGATGGCCATAATCATAGTGTCG
>JAOTXR010000314.1 GCA_029862285.1 Gammaproteobacteria bacterium | reverse complement strand
CGAGAATTGGGCAGACTTGACCCCCAATATTATAACGGCGCCTGGTCAGCAGCGAAAAAAAAACGGCCCCGTTTCCGGGGCCGTTTGACTAACTGCAGATGCTGGTTCCTAGCGTTTCCAGTTGGCACGTATATAGGTAAAACGCCCCGGGTTGTCGTAGGTGGATGGATCGTAACCATTCAGGGAGCAGCTATAACAGGCCGGCGGATCCTCTTCAAAGATGTTATTTATGCCAAGCGTAAAGCTAATTCCCTCGCCCCATGCCCCCGGTGTATAAGTCACCTGGAAATCGTTGAACATCGTGGCGTCCAGTTTGTTCATGGACAGGCTGTCGTCCGTTGGATGTGGTTGCGAGCACAGACCCAGACTGGTCAGGCTGTCCGGACTGGGGTCGTCAGCGGTGCCGTCGAGGAAATCGCTGCAGGCTTCGGATTGCTCGTCGATGTAGCGCATCGTCCAGGCAGCACTCCAATCGCCGTATAACCAGTCGACAACTAGCGTCGACTTCCATTCCGGTTTACCGCGATCGTTTTCTTCGATGCCCTCCAGCGAGCGCCGTTGGAAACCACTCGGTGAACTCGGATCCACCAGGATTTCTGTGTATTCATTCAGAAAAGTATTTCTCCACTGTGCCGAAAACTGGCCAATCCCGGTATCCGGACCCACGACCCCGATATTCAGATCCCAGCCATCGGTTTCGATCCCGCCGATGTTGGTCAGCTGGTTGATGAAACGGTTTATTACGCCCGAACCGGTACGGCCGATGGCATCACAGAATTGCGCTTCGCCGGAGTTGGCACATGAATCGAGTGTGGTCTGGGCATCTACAGCCTGGATGGCGTTGTCGAGATCATGTTCGTAATACATGGCCTCTACCGTCAGGCCCTCCAGCCAGTCGATATCGTCCACCCAGCTCGGGCTGTAGACCACGCCAAATGTCGTGCTGTCCACTGTTTCTGGCTGCAATGCACGGTTGCCGCCGGTTAGCACAGAAATCTGGCCACCGAGTTGCACGTAGCTGCCGTCGCTGGGAACGCCGTTGTCGATACAATTGGCCTGGACCGCCGCCGACTCGTCGAGAAAGTCAGAACACGGGTCGGCAATGGTGGCATCGAAACGCGACCGCGACCCGAACAATTCACCGATACTGGGTGCACGCAATCCTTCACCGAGATTGGCGCGTATCAACAGATCCTCGGTTGGCCGCCAGCGTACGCCAAATTTTGTAGTGGAATCACTGCCGAACGTCGAGTAATCGGAGCGACGTGCCGCAGCCGACAGCTCCAGCAAATCGGCACCTGACTGATCGCTTAACAACGGCACCAAAACCTCGGCGTAAAATTCATCGACATCAAAACCGCCAGAGGTTGGTAGCGCCGGTATACCGGCGCTGTCGCCGGCGACAACGATGGAATCAGGCTGAAAGGTTCCGTCCTGTTCCCGGTGTTCAATGCCGGCGGCAAATGCCAGTGCGCCACCCGGCATTTCAACCAGATCTCCAGAAATGTTGGCAGTAAAATCCACCAACTCCTGTTCGCTGGAATCCTGTTGCGTAAAGGCTACCCAGGACAGCATTTCCTGTGTAATGGTTCCGGAACCGTCCGCGCCCTGGCCACCAAAGAAATTAAATGGCACACAACCGGAAACCTCGTTACCTGGGGTGCCGCAACGCCACGTGCCGCCATCCATAAATGCCGGGCCCAATGCTGTTTTCAGTTTGCGGGCGTTGTATCCGCCAGTTTTAATCTGGTTGGCCTGGTTGCGTGACCAGGCGACGTTGACGTCCCAGAAGAAATCACGATCGGCGGCCTCAAATTCACCTGTCAGACCAGCACCCGTATACCAGGTATCCACGTCCTGTTTGAATACACGCGGGCCACCTTCCAGCGGACGCCGGCCCATGAAATAGGCCTGGTCCGCAGCAATAATTGATATGCCAAAGGGATTAAACGGATTGGTAACGTCAATATCAATGGTGTCGAGGATGTTGCCGTTGCCGGCATCCGAACCGATGAACAACGGCTCCGGAGCAGCCTGGTTGGTGGACTTGCGGTTATTGTATAAGCCTTTCACGTAGACTCGCGTATTCCCGGTCAAAACCCTGTCAGACTGACCATAGATGGCAGTGCGTTCTGAAGGCGTTACCACCAGGTTAAACGGGGCAAAGTTGAAACGGTCGTCATTGCTCCAGGCGTGATAATCATCAGTGGCCGAGCCAAATTGGGCATCATAAATCGGCACCATGTCATCATCGACGCCGTTTTGCACAAACCCTGTAAATCCGAGTGGGTTACTCGGGTCGAAGAATGGGCTGCCAGTACTGTCGTTCAAAGTAGCATTTATGAACAGGGCATCGCCGTTCGGGTCCGTGATTGGCGTGTACTCAAACACATAACGGCCCTGCGGTGTACCGGAGCTGCCGTGCAGGTTCGCAGTGCCGGGGCCAGCCGATTCACGTGCCTGGGCTACATCGGCGGCGCGAATTTCATCCTGGCTGGTGTAGCTGAAATTAAAGAAAGTTGAATGATCGTCGTCCGACGATCCCATTGAGAGCGAATATTCATTCGTCGTACCGCCACCTTCACTGAAATCGCCGGTGTAGGCGGAAATGCCAAAACCGTCATAGTCTTTCTTGGTAATGATGTTTACGACGCCGGCAATTGCATCCGAGCCATAAATCGTGGAGGCGCCATCCTCCAGAACTTCAATTTTGTCGATAATGCTGACTGGAATCGTATTCAGATCGGTTGCGGCAGCCACGCCGGAAGCGGACGAACCGTTGACCCAGCGGATACCGTCCACCAGCACCAGGACACGCTTGGAACTGAGATGACGCAGGTCGACCTGCGATGCGCCGGCACCGATGCCGCTGCCATCAGGTGGGAAACCGAAATTACCGCTGCTGTTGAAGCGAGTATTGAGCGTTGAGCCGGACACCGACAGGCGCTGCAGAAAATCACCGATCGAAGTCAGACCGGTACGCTCGATCTCCGCTTGATCGACAATGAGAATCGGCGATTTTTCGTCGACCGGGTCCTGGCGTATGCGAGACCCGGTGACGATGACTTCTTCAGTCGCCCCCGCCTCTGCGCCATAACTGGCCTGGACCATCGAGAAATTCGCTATCAGAGCGACGGATAACCCGCCGATGATCGATATGATGTATTTCATCTCGAGTCCCCCTTGATTATGTAAACCACAACCGTTTGTTGATAGCACAAATACCAGGACTCGGCTATACGCATTGACCGCGGCTGGCTCCTGTCTCATTTCAAAACGGAAGACGAGAAATGGGCAGACTTGAGCCCTGACATTTCGACTGCAATGGGGCGAGCGAAGCGGATTGCCAGGACAACGAGCTGGGTTACATCTTCTACCACAACCTGATGGGCATCTTGTCCGACGACCTAGCCGGTGTTCAGGGCTTGTT
>JAOTXR010000313.1 GCA_029862285.1 Gammaproteobacteria bacterium | reverse complement strand
TGCCGGTGTGACCTTTGGTTCTGATGGCGACCCCTGGGTCTATCGCACCGCCAGCACGACGCCCCTGATCGTCGACGGAACCCTTATCAGGGGGTATACGGACTCTCCGATAACGGAATTCAGCATGTTGTTCGATACGTCTGTGTCTGACGCGTTGTTCAACTTCAAGTATTTTACCAGCGATATTCACATCTGGACGATGAGTTCATGGCTCGATGGCGCGCTCGTCGAAGCCGTCGACTTCGCCAACGATAACTTTCTGTACTACGGCTTTGTCGACAGCCACTTCGATGAGATTCGTTTGACAAATCACCACCCCAGCGCAGGATTCGAATTCGATAACTTGCAGTTTATCGGCGTACCCGAGCCCGCCACGCTGGCACTACTGGTGGTCGGGTTAGCTGGCGCGGGGCTGGCACGGCGGCGCCCCATACGAATCTAAACCGGTCACTGTCCCCGTAACCAATGGCACCGACGCAAGTTCGATCGAGTGCCTGCTGCAATTAAGGTCACTGTCCCCGTAACCAATGGCACCGACGCAAGCTCGATCGAGTGCCTGCTGCAATTAAGGTCACTGTCCCCGTAACCGACGGCACTTACCTGGTCGCCTCGGTAAGTACCTACGGCCATGCCACGTTAAAACGCATATGCTAAGTATAGAGGATTTTGGATTGTCCCGGATTGCTCCGGAAGCGTGGCTGGACGTTGGAGAAGTTCTCATTCACTCATTTGGCCGATGAGCTGCTGCGACGCAAGGTCGTGCGGGTCGCCCTTGGTTACTCGATCATAGTGTGGCTGCTGCTGCAGATTGCAGAAGTCACTTTCGAGCCACTGCACCTCCCCGGTTGGTCTATGACCCTCCTGGTGGTCAGTGCTATGGCCGGTTTTCCCGTAGCGGTGATCCTCGCATGGGCATTCGAAGTGACACCGGAGGGATTGCAGCGCGACCCGCAGGATCTGGCGCGTGAGAACGCAGACGACAGTGCTGCACCGGCAAACAGGGGTGACTACCGAACCGTGGCTGTACTGCCGTTTGCCGATATGAGCCCGGCACGCGACCAAGGCTACTTCTGTGAAGGTATCGCCGAGGAAATTCTAAGTTCCTTGTCGGCGGTCAAATGCCTGCATGTGCCGTCCAGGACTTCGTCTTTCCGATTCAATGCTGAGGATCACGATATCTGCGAAACCGGCAAGTCGCTTGGTGTGGAAACGGTACTGGAAGGCAGCTTGCGCAAAGAAGGTGACCGAATTCGTATTACTGCCCAGTTGATCAATGTGGCAGATGGTTTCCACATCTGGGCCAGCACCTATGACAGAAACCTGACCGACGTACTCGACTTGCAGCAGGAACTCTCACGGGACATCGTACGACAATTGTGCGAATCGCTGCCGCCGGATGAAACAATTCTGCGCGAACCTGCTGCGGCCGCAGATATCCGCGCGTATGACTACTACCTGCAGGGACAATTTTTTATGAATCGTTTCAGCAGGCGGGGCGCGGAGTTTGCGATTCGGATGTTTCGCCGGGCAGTTGAACTGGATTCCGATTTTTCGCTGGCCTGGTCCGGGATGGCCCAGGCCCACACTTATCTTTGTGTGTATCACGAAAACACAAAGGAACACCGTGAGCAGGCCAGGGAATCAGCCGCAAGGGCAATGGAGCTACTCCCGGGCTCCGCGCCGAGCAGGACGGCTCAGGGCATGGCGTTGATGCTGGTAGGGCGGTATGCGGAAGCGGAAATCGAGTTTGCACAAGCCCTGGTCATAAACCCAATGCAGTTTTCGGCCTCATACTATTACGCCCGCTGCTGTCAGTTTCAGGGCAAGTTGCAACAGGCGGTCGAGCTGTTTGAACGTGCGTCCAGGAGAAGGCCTGAAGACTATCAGGCCCCATTACTGGCTCTGTCTATCTATCGGGCGCAGGGCAACAAGAAAATGGCACGAAATGCTGCGCAACGTGGCGTTGCCGCTGCAGAACTGCATCTGTTGCTGCACCCTGATGACGCTCGCGCGTTGTACCTTGGTTCATTGGCGCTGCTGGAACTCGGTGAGACTGACAAGGCCAGGGCCTGGATCGAACGCGCGCTGGAGTTGAACCCGTCTGATGGCCTGGTCCGGTACAACGCGGCCTGTTTCTACGCTCAGGCCCGCGACCTCGAGCGGGCTCGTACCAATTTGTCGCACGCAAGAAAATCCGGACTGGCCTTCGGTGACTGGATTAAGACTGACCCTGATCTGGCGCCGTTGCGTGCCGACCCGGATTTCACAAATCTGGCGCAGAATCAGTAGCCCGGCAATCAGTCACTATTGCAGGCATCACCGCCCCGGCCCCTCGATTGCAGCCACGCCAGTGCGCCGACTTTTCTGTGTAGCTTAGTCAATGGCCTCGTTAATAGCAGCCACTATGTTCTCAACACTCGGCGCCCGCTCCACCGTGTCGTAGATACGACAACGCACACCATCGCCATCGGGCTTATGGACCAACTCCGGGCCCGCGTCCTATTTGAGGAAATAAATCGTCTGGGAAACTGTGTCAACAAATCCATGGCCAATGATAAGCGGTAGCAGGGCACGGCGCGCGCGGGTCACAAAGAATACACCCACAACGGCGCCAATCGTGCCGGCCATTATCATGCCGCTGATTCCTTGCGAAATGTGTCCGGCGCCAAACCAGATGGCTTGTGCCAGTATTGCCAGACTCAGCGCCAGACGCCCGTCGCCGAACAGCGAAGTGAATTTAGTCAACAAAAACCCGCGGAACAACAACTCTTCGCCAATGGCCGCGCCGATCCAGACACCAAACAACAGGTCGAGCAGGAAGCCGGAAAGGGTGTCCGGCTGTTGCACGAGTACGGCAGATTTACTCGGCGGATAACCGATCGCAGTCGCAATGCCGATCACCGCTATGCCGGTGAAAAACGCGAGGCCGGCGAATTCGGCGGCCCTGCTCACCACGAAGCGTGTGTCGCCACCGGTTCGCAAGCCAAAATCCCGCCAGCTCTCATTGCGTAACGCCATCAATCCAGCGCCGGCGCCGATGCTGGCCAGCACGGTCCACAAGCCGACATTTTGCACGCCCGCGAAGCGCAGCGACCAGACGCTCCAGAATACAACGCCCACAATGGAAATATCGATAAACGCGCTGCGTCTCGTCGTCTTATCCCCCGGTCTGATGAATGGCAATGTGTAGGAACCTGTCTACGGCTATGTCAGCCCGGCGCCCGGCCGCCGGGACGAGCCTTCGTTGTCAATGTGGGTAATTCATCGGTGCCGTCTTTGCTGAGTTTTTCCGCGTGCATCTTCATGATGGTCTCACGCTGTGCCTCGAATCTTTCATGTAGCTGCTGTATTTCGCTTTCCAGCCCCTGCAGCTCATCGATCCGCTCGGTCTTTTCCTTGAGGCTGCGCTGCAGCCGTTCAATCACTTCACGTTGCTTACCCAGCTC
>JAOTXR010000341.1 GCA_029862285.1 Gammaproteobacteria bacterium | reverse complement strand
TCCAGGCCTTATTTGACGCCAGAATGACGATCCCGGATTATCCCCGGCGTCATGCCAGACTATTCTCTGGAGTTGCCACGGCGAGTTCTAATCGCAATATTGGCCCTGGCTGCCGCGCTGTACTCGACGGTCGTGGCAGCCGAATCCTTGCTATTTCCCGACGATATCTCACTGCGCAGTGATATACAGCTGTTGTCGGACGCCGGCTTGCTGAGCGCGCCGGTGAGCGGGTGGCCGCTATCTGTCTCGGCGCTCAGAGAGGAAATGCTCAGCGTCCCGGTGCCACTCCAGTATCAGACTCATATCCGGGAAGCCTGGCATCGCGTCATGACCCGGCTGGGCGCGGCACCGCGTTTCAAGCTTAGATTGGCGGCGATTGACGAGCCGATTGCCATTCGGCGCTTTGGCGATACGCCACGCGGGTCTGGTTTGCGCGGCATTTATCAAATTGAATCGGACACTGTGTCACTGCGACTGAGCGCAACTCTGGAGGATAGCCCGAATGGCGAGCGTGAGACCCGGGCCGACGGTTCTTTTGCCGGGTTTGTCGTCGGTGCCTGGCAGTTATCAATCGGCCAGGTGCCACGCTGGTGGGGGCCTGGCTACGAATCGAGTTTGATTCTTTCCAGCAACGCGCGTCCGGTGCCCGCACTTTCACTGGATACCGTGACACCGATTCGCTTTGAATCGAAGTGGCTGAGCTGGCTGGGTGCGATGGACTGGCGAATTTTTGCCGGGAAACTCGAAGGCAGTCGCTTTGTTTCGGATGCCAGGCTGCTGGGCGCACGATTGAGTTTGCGCCCGACACGAAAATTGGAAATAGGCTTGTCACGGACCGCGCAGTGGGGTGGTGCCGGGCGACCGCAGGACTTCAGCAGTTTTCTGAACCTGCTGCTGGGGCGGGACAACCGCGGCGATGCCGGTATTACGCTGGCCGATGAACCCGGAAACCAGCTTGCGGGTGCTGATCTACGCTGGCTGTCGCCGATTGGCGATGCGCCTTATGCCGTCTATCTGCAAATGATAGGCGAGGATGAAGCCGGGGGACTGCCGTCGCGGTTGATCGGCATGGCCGGTGGCGAAATGTGGCGGGAATTCTTTGGCGGTAGTCTCAGAGTTTATGCGGAGTTCGCGAATACCGCCGTTGGATTTTACAAGTCGATGTCGCTCAGCAATCTGGCCTATGAACATTATATTTATCGCAGTGGCTACCGTTATCGCGGGCGATCGCTTGGGCACGCGATGGATAGCGACGGATTGATGCTGTCGCTGGGTGCGATCTGGAATCGCGACGGGCACGGCTGGGAGGCCGTGCTGCGTCGAATCGACGTCAACAAGGACGGCGTGGCAGCGCGTGGCTTTCATCCGATCTCGGTGACCGGCGAGGACCGCTGGGAACTGTGGCTCGCATCCAGAATGTCGGTATTGCAGGGTCAGCTTAGTTGGGGCCTGCTCGCGGAATACATCAACCCGGCGAGTGCTGCCACGGTCATTGAGCCTACAGCCTATGCCAGCTGGGAGCGTGCCTGGGGGGCATCGGAGCGATGAACGGATCGATCCGCCGTTGGCCGGTATATGACCAGGAACAAATCGATGCTGCCGTGCAGGTATTGCGTTCGGGCAGGACCAACTACTGGGGCGGCAGCGAGTGCCGTGCATTTGAGGAAGAATTCGCCCACTACCACGGCGTGCCGCATGCGATTTCTCTGGCCAACGGAACCGTGGCATTGGAGTTGGCAATGATCGCGTTGGGGATCGGCGCCGGCGACGAGGTGGTTGTGCCCGCAAGTAGCTTTGTCGCCACTGCTGCCGCTGTCGTTGCGTGCGGGGCTGTGCCGGTGTTTGCCGACGTCGACCTGCATACCGGCACTATTAGCGCCGCAACACTGGAGCCGGAATTGACGTCGCGAACCCGCGCGGTGATTGCGGTGCACTTGTATGGTCGTCCCTGTCCGATGGAATCCATCAACGGCATCGCGGCCAGGTATGGTTTGTATGTCATCGAGGACTGCGCCCAGGCGCATGGTGCACGGCTAGGGGATCGTTTGGTTGGCAGTTTCGGGGATGTCGCCGCTTTTTCGTTTTGCCAGGACAAAATCATGAGCACCGGTGGCGAAGGCGGCATGCTGTTGTGTGCCGACCACTCGGTTTGGGCGCGAGCATGGTCGCACAAAGACCATGGCAAGAGTCCGAATTGTATCTTTGCCGCACCTGGTACGGCCTATCGATGGATTCACGAAAACTCAGGAACGAACTGGCGAATGACCGAGTTTCAGGCAGCGATCGGGCGGGTCCAGTTGCGACACCTGGGCACCTGGGTAAAGCGACGGCAAGAGATCGCAGGAAGTCTGCTGCAACAACTGGCGCCGCTTGACGCAATCGAGCTACCTGCAACAACCGATGGCGCTGCGCCCGCCTGGTATAGAATTGCACTGCGGCTGCGCGAGGAGGCATTACTGCCGGGCTGGAATCGGGACCGATTGATGGCAGAGCTCAATAATCTGGCCGTCCCCTGTGCTGTGGGCGTTTGCCCCGAACTCTATCGCGAGCAATCGCTGCGACGCTTTGCACCCGCGCGACGCTGCGTCAATGCCAGGGCGCTTGGCAAGACGAGCGTTTGTCTCATTGTGCATCACTTGATGAGTGATGAAGAAGTGAGCTGGATTGGCCAGTGTATCGCGAAAGTCGTCGCCGGCATCGTGGCAGACGATCCTGGGGAAAAGTGTGAAGCCCTTGATATTCTATGACTTTTGGTTGTCGGATTACCTTACAGTCTTTGCAATCAGTAACATACGGAATGGGGATTATTATTGTATAATCATTATGTTAAGAAAACTGGTATGCAACTTGCAATTATACAGGCAAGCGTTGGGTGTAGTTTCTAAAGGAAAAAAACTGTGAAGAAAATTTTTGGATTTTGCATTGCATGTGTACTGGGTGGTATCGCAGCCAGTGCCGGTGCAACGAGCATTGGCTTGTACTCGACAATGCTTGACGGTAGCGGGCACCTGTCGCGAGTGGTTACCCCGGCATGGAATGGTGGCAGTGTGGCAATTTGGCGGCCCGATGT
>JAOTXR010000312.1 GCA_029862285.1 Gammaproteobacteria bacterium | reverse complement strand
CTTGTTAAAACCCAGTCCTTCGCGAATCCGGTAATACAGTTTTGCCAGACGCTGACACGCAGCCTGGTTGGCGTCCTGCGCTCTGGCGGCAAAAAAGTTCTCCTGCACCGCTACCAGCAACTTGCCAACCATGTGCCAGTAGATACTTCCCAGGCCCTCGAAGCCGAACATACCACCAGAGCGCCCGGTAAAGGCCTTGTGGTTGAACACGTTTTCGTAGAGTTCCCGCAGCTGTACACGAGCCACCTCCAGCATCTCGCCATACGTGGACGCCAGATCGTCCAATCTCGCGTTCAGGGCATCGACGTTGATCAGGTCGGCATTAAAGCGATAGGTCCCGCCGGCGTCGCATTCGATGATCCGATGCTCTCCTTGCTCCAGCATTCGTTTGAGCAGTGGCGACGATTCGAT
This sequence comes from Gammaproteobacteria bacterium, assembly GCA_029862285.1. Taxonomy (GTDB): domain Bacteria; phylum Pseudomonadota; class Gammaproteobacteria; order Steroidobacterales; family JABDKV01; genus JABDJB01. Next base: position 3,046 of record JAOTXR010000312.1, on the reverse strand, counting down.
ATGTTCGGCAGCAACGCAATTCTTCTCCAGAAACCCGGGCAGCTTGCGATCCGGATAAAGCAGAAAGGAATGCTGGTCGTGGCGAAACAACTCGCTATCGAACAACGCCTCGAGCAATTCTACTGCCTCATCCGGTGCGATGGCGCCCGAGCTGAGTGCAGCCACCTGTCCTTCCAGCATTGGATACAAGGTATCGACTTCCGCTGTGTCCGGATTCAGTTCGAGCAGGTTATAGGCGTGATACAGGCCATCATTTCGCAGATTGCTGCCGATGCTGTGATCGATCGCGGCAAGCGCGTCGTCGAGCAGGCCGGTAACCAGTTCCAGTTTCTGCGAAACGGTGCCGCTGAAAGATCCATTCGCGTAAACGGTCTGGCGATAACGACCCGCCGCCGTACCAAGCTCGACCAGCAACTTGTAGCGTTGTTGCGCAGTAACCGGATTATCACCCAGGTGTGCACGAACTTTCTTCAGCGGCGCGGCGGTTTCCGCCAGCCATTTACCGACTTCGCTGGAAAGCCTGATTGTCTCCGGTTGATCTGCCAGCAGTTGCTGCAGGAACGTGATATAGCGACGCAGGTAATAAAGCGTCACCATCGACAGGCCGTGGCCAACCAGGGCGTTGTTGGCATCGTTCCATTCGGGGCGTTGCGTATTCAGCCAGATGCCACCATCCACGACCAGGTTGCTGAGCTTGGCCAACAGCGCCACCAGTAGTTTTTCGATCAGATTGACCTGGTACACCTGGTTAGCGCCATCCGGCAGCAGCTTGCCATCGGAACCCAGTTCGGTGATTCGCCGTTCGATGCGTTCCGCCAGGTCATTGTCGTAGGTGACGGTGCTCTTGGCGTTTTCCAGTACGGCCACGAACGGCTTGATGCGGTAGGGCACGTTCGCATAACTAAAGACAGGCCGGTTTAACAAACGCTCCAGCCGATCCGGGTGAAATTGTTTTGACAGCTCGAGCAATTTCTGCAGGTAAATTATCTGGTGATCTCCCCAGTAACCGATGTAGCTCCACGGGTCTTCCGGATCTTCTACCTCCCAGTCGATGCCCTCATTGGTAATTCTGTATGGGTTGTAGCCGTCTACCGTGGAAGCGTTGACGAACTTGGTAATGATGGTCTCGATAAATTCCGGGTAGCTGAGCAGCAATGCCTCCCAGTTCTGAAAAATATCGCGCCAGTTGCCCGCATAGCTCAGCAGACGATTGCCGTTGTCGTCTTTCAGTCTTATTGCGAACTGATTCCAGGGGCGACTGGGATCGCCGTGGCGGCGGCCGAAAGTGACCGGCAGGTATTCACAGGTCAGCCGTTCCAGTTGCAGATCTTCCTGCTGCTGAATGGTCAACAAAAGCTGAGCGTAGTCCAGCTGTTCCGGCAATTTGTCGAGCAGTGGCCGATGGCTCCGGTAGATCTCACGGTTGAACCGTTTGATATGGTTTATGAAGTCGCTTGAGGAAATCCGGTACTGGTCGTCGACTATGCCGCCACGCAATATGTTGAACAATACATTTGCGTAGTGGTGGGCCGAGACCGTTTCCTCGGCAGTGTGCTGAAAACCATCGCCGGCCCCCATGATGCGAGCCAGCTTGTCGGACCCGGTTGCAACAGACCGCGTAATTGAATCAGTCAGGGTCTGCGAGTCATTGAGTTGCGTCTTCAGCTCGACTACATCGCCCTGACTCTGTTCGACGTTAGCCACCAGTTGCCACTGCCGGGAAGTCTGCGGCGCCAGCTCCAGAGAAGCGTTTACGAAGTACGCACAGCGGATGCCGCGCTTGTGGGTTTCCTGCACCGGGGATTCGCCGTGTCGGAAAACATCGAGTTGTGTATTGGACAGCAGCACGCGGCAGCCCTCGAGGCCGAGGCAGAAAACGGAAGTGGCCTTGAGTGACTCGCAAGGCTCGGCACGATCGGAAATCCCTGAGAACAGCGTTAACAGCGCCAGACCGGTTTGCACATCGAGTTCGCTCCACTTGTAGGCATCCACCAGGTAACTGGAGTTGGTCTGGGTGAAACGTGGCGTCCCGGCAGGCAGCAGATTTTGCAGGCCATCGACGAGTTCGACTTTGCAGCGCGAGCTGCCGGCGTTTTCCAGTTCGACCTGTCGTACAAAGCCATAGGCGTCGCTGGTTGCCCAGCAATAGCGGAATGCCAGCTTCAGATCATGATTGATCTCTTCGAACAGCAGTTTGTTGCCCAGCAAGTTTTTGTACAGGTTGCGCGTGGTCCTGTAGCGACCGTCATGTTCCTTATTGAACGGTTCCCAGTCATGCCGCCGCCCGTCCAGCTCGACCCGAAGCAGTGTCCTGCACCCGGTATGCGGAGTGCTGTCGTAAATCTTGTCGACCGTCACATAAGGGAACAGGGCGGTGTCTGGCGATACGCGCCCGGCGGTCAGGCCGCCGTTGGATGCTACAAACATCCAGTGGTCATTGTCCGACACCAGGCTGATGAAAAACGGTGCCATCTGATCGACGTTGCCAATTGCGTAATAACGTTCGCCTGCCAGCGTGACAAAAGCGCCGGTTACCGCGGCATCATTGGGTGTAGATGAAATCATTGGGACAGCTAGCGGGACAACAGACCGGCGTAGACTTGTTGCATGGCGAGTTTGGGTCGGCGATCCACGGTGAACAGCCCCCAATGCTTCTCCGGCTCGAGCGGATCAGACGATCCTTTCCAGGGTTCGTCGAAGGCCTCGAAAACAAACGTAAGAATTGCCGACTCGCGCGTCCATTCAACCAGTTCCCGAAAGTAGATTGCCTGAACCTCCTGGGACGCATTCCACGGCTCGATGCCTCGCCCATTGGACGACGTAGTCCAGCCAGCCTCGGTGATCACGACCGGTTTGTCGGGATAGTGATTGGCGACACTATAGTAATTTTCCTTGGTGTAATCGAGAGCGGCCTCGACGGACTGATATTCCCACACCGGGTAGGTATGCAGTGAAACGAAATCCAGTTCTTCGGCAAGCGGTTCGAGCTTGTGAGTCCACGGCACGTAGTTTTCGCAGAAGGTAACCGGTTGTTTGATCGCACGCT
>JAOTXR010000311.1 GCA_029862285.1 Gammaproteobacteria bacterium | reverse complement strand
TGTTCAAGATTACCGACCTCGATCCCTTGCTGGCCTACTTGCATGCGCCGGAAAAAGAGTTCAACAAACTGAAGGCCGGTCAAAATGCTGCGGTGGAAGTTGACGCCATTCCGGACCGGCGCTTCGAGGCACGTATTGCCAGGATCAGCCCGGTCGTCGATGCCAACACCGGGACGTTCAAAGTGACTGTCGAAGTGAGCGATGCCAGCGGTGATCTAAAACCGGGCATGTTTGGTCGGATCAGTGTCGTCTACGACACCCGCGATAACAGCATGCTGGTTCCACGCGCTGCCCTGGTCGATACCGACGCTGAAACGGCGGTGTTTGTGGTCCAGGATGGTGTCGCGCACCGCCGCGAGATAACGGTCGGCTATGCCAACGGCGCCGATGTCGAGGTAGTCGATGGGTTATCCGGCGATGAGCAAATCGTGGTTATCGGACAAAATACGCTAAAAGACGGTGGCAAGGTCCGGGTAATTGGCGCCGAGCCACCCGACACACGAACCGCGATAGAAGAACCACCTGAATCCGACCCGGCCGGCTAATACATCTCGGAGTCCCGACAATGGGCATAGTCGAACTCGCAACAGAGCGTCGCATCACTATCCTGATGTTCACGCTGGCCATAACATTGTTTGGTCTCGTGTCATTGACACGGCTCAAGGTCAACCTGCTACCGGACCTGGCCTACCCCACGATCACAGTAAGAACCGAACTCAGTGGCACCGCACCGCTGGAAATTGAGAGCCTGATTACCAAACCCGTCGAGGAATCGGTGGGCATCATCAAGAATGTGCGGCGTGTCCGCTCAGTGTCGCGCTCCGGTCAGTCGGATGTGATCGTCGAATTTCTGTGGGGCACGGATATGGACATTGCCAGTGTCGATGTGCGTGAAAAACTCGATTTGCTCGAGTTGCCACTCGAGGCCGGCCGCCCGATTCTGCTGCGTTTCGACCCGTCCAATGAACCGATCGTGCGCCTGGCACTGGTACGCGAAGCAGAAGACGTGTCAGACAGCACGCGGATCTCTCAGCTCAAAGCGCTGCGGCGATACGCCGAGGAGCAATTAAAGAACGAAATCGAGGCCATTGAGGGCACCGCGGCGGTAAAGATCAGCGGTGGACTCGAGGATGAGATACGTATTCTCGTAGACCAGCAACGGCTGGCTCAACTGGGCATACCCATCAATGCCATCGCCCAGCGCATTCGCGGTGAGAACGTCAACCTCGCCGGCGGTCGCCTGGAACAGGGATCGCAACGCTTCCTGGTACGTACTATTAACGAATTTCAATCGGTCGACGAGATTGCCGATTCCATTATTGCCACACCGGACAATCAACCTGTTTACCTGCGTGACATCGCCATAGTCGAGCGTGGTTACAAGGAGCGCCAGGCGATTACTCGCGTCAACGGTGAGGAATCCGTTGAACTGGCAATTTACAAGGAAGGTGATGCGAATACTGTGCAGGTGGCACGACGCATCAAGTCGAGGCTGAAAAATATCGAAGAAGCCCTGCCCACAGGGGTCGAGCTGCAGGAAGTCTACGATCAGTCGCTCTTTATCTCGCAGGCAATCAATCAGGTGCGATCAGCTGCGCTGGTGGGCGGCCTGCTGGCCGTCATAGTGTTGTATTCGTTCCTGCGCGATATCCGGGCAACACTGATCATCGGTGCTGCTATCCCGGTATCGGTCGTTGGCACCTTCGTGCTTATGTATGCCTCCGACCTGACACTGAACATCATGTCCCTCGGCGGTATTGCACTTGCTGTCGGGCTGTTGGTGGATAACGCAATTGTGGTTCTCGAGAACATCGTTCGCAAACGGGAAAGCGGCGCCAGCATCAAAGAAGCCGCTCGCAGCGGTACCCGGGAAGTTATCTCTGCGGTAGTCGCCGCAACACTGACGACAATTGCAGTATTTTTTCCTATGGTTTTTGTGCACGGCGTCGCCGGCCAGCTATTCCGGGATCAGGCTTTGACGGTGACTTTTGCCCTGCTGTTCTCGCTGCTGGTCGCGCTGACGCTGATACCAATGCTGGCGGCCTGGGGCGCCGGCCACCCATTTAGCGACGCGCAAAGCAGCACGCCACCTGCACGTTTCACTCGCATGATCGCCTGGCTGGTTCGTGGCGTTATGGGCCTTGTTGCGATCATCGGCAAGCTGCTGCGAATACTAATCACACCAATCGTACTCGTATTCCAGGCCTTTTTTGGCCTCGCAACGAGAATTTATCCGCCGGTACTGGCCTGGTCGCTGCACAATCGGTTTGTCGTCGTGGTTGTCGCGGTGGCGATTTTCGCGGCGACAATGTCACTGATTCCGCGTCTGGGCACTGAGCTTATTCCGCAACTCTCCCAGGGCGAGTTCAGCGTCAATCTACGCCTTGCGCCGGGCGCTCCGCTGGAACGCACCGATGAGATGATCCAACGTGCCCAATTGACCACGCAGGATATTACCGACATTGACCTGACTTTCTCGGTTGCCGGTACGGGCAATCGCCTCGATGCCAGCCCGGTGGATGCTGGCGAGAACAGTGGCTCACTGAATGTGCGACTCAATTCGGCGGCGAATCGTGATGACGAAAATCGTATCATGAAAACAATGCGTACTGAATTGGACGAGTTGGCCGGTCTGCAGTATGAATTTGGACGACCGGAACTGTTCAGTTTCGCCAACCCGTTGGAGATCGAAATAAGCGGCTACGACCTCGACGCGCTGCAATCGGTGAGTGAGCGCGTCTATGCTGCGCTGGAGGAATCCGATCGGTTTACTGATTTACGAACATCTCTGGAAACCGGAAACCCGGAAGTTCAGATCTTGTTCGACCAGGAACGGGCGGCAAATCTCGGACTATCGGTTCGGGATATTGCCGATCGTGTCGTTGCCAAGGTGCGTGGCGAACTAGCCACGCGTTACACCTGGCGAGACCGAAAGATACCCGTGCTGGTACGCAGCGTTGATGAGCGTGAGGCATCGCTTGACGACATCCGCCGGCTGATCGTGAACCCGGAAAGCGAGCGACCAGTGACGCTGGACGCGGTCGCCGACATTCTCATCGCGCAGGGGCCAACCGAGATTCGCCGTGTCGATCAGGAGCGAGTAATCGTTATTTCGGCAGACACCAGTTTTGGCGATCTTGGCAGTGCCGTAGTCGAGGTTGAGCAGATCCTGGCAGCAACGCCGATGCCAGCTGAAGTGAGCGCGATTGTCGCCGGTCAAAGCAGCGATATGGAAGCGTCCTTCAGCTCAATGCGTTTTGCCCTGGCATTGGCAGTGTTCCTCGTTTACCTCGTAATGGCAGCGCAATTCGAATCGATCATCCATCCCTTCGTAATTCTGTTCACAATCCCTCTGGCTCTGGTAGGAGCGGTATTGGGACTAACGCTAACTAATACGCCGATCAATGTTGTCGTTATGATAGGTGTCATCATGCTGGCCGGAATCGTTGTGAATAACGCGATC
>JAOTXR010000310.1 GCA_029862285.1 Gammaproteobacteria bacterium | reverse complement strand
CTCGCGCTGCTCATCCTCGCGGACCTCGGCGCGTGCATAGCGATCAGTGGCATTGTCCAGGGCTTTACGGTGACTACGGCGGTCGGTCCACCGGGAATGACTTTGGTCGAATTCTTCACGCAAGCGGGCGATGAGCTGATGTTGCCGCACGATGGCGTGTTCCAGCCGGTCCAGGAAAAGACGATAGTCCTGCAGACGAACCGGGTCTGCGCTGGCGACATGCGACATGAGGTTGGTGGCCGTGTATTCGGCGTGATAATCCTCCAGTTCTACCAGCAGCTGCTCTTGCATGGATAGCCGGTCCTGGGTATCCGCAAGCTGTTTGCTGGCTTCTTTCTCATGGTGGGCTGCCAGATCGGCGATCGGGCGTAGTCGTTTGGAACGGCTCATTCAATCGCTTCCTCTTCGGTTTTCACTATCGGTTGAGCGACCAGTTCATTGAGATCGTTCAGGCTGTCTTGCCAGTCGACTGGTTCCTGCAGGTCCTGACGCAGGAATTCCTGTATTCGTGGCCAGTAGACGATTGCATCATCAACCCGTGGATCGCTGCCCTTACGATAGGCACCAACGCTGATCAGGTCTTCGTTGTGTCGATACGTCGTATATAGCTGCCGGAATCGACGCACCAGCTTTTGATGTTCAGCCGATGTGATTTCTGTCATTGCGCGACTGATGGACGCTTCCACGTCGATAGCCGGATAGAGACCGGATTCGGCCAACTGCCGTGACAGTACGACATGCCCATCGAGTATGGCTCGGGTTGCATCGGCTATCGGGTCGTTTTGATCGTCGCCTTCGACCAGTACGGTATAAAAAGCCGTAATCGAGCCGGTAGGGTTTTCGCCATTGCCCGCGCGTTCTACTAATTGCGGCAATTTTGCAAACACCGAAGGGGGGTAGCCCTTGGTCGCCGGTGGTTCGCCGATTGCCAGGGCTATCTCGCGTTGTGCCTGTGCGAATCGGGTAAGCGAATCCATCAATAACAGTACTTTCTTGCCGCGGTCGCGAAAGTATTCGGCGATACTGGTTGCCAGAAATGCACCATGCATGCGCATCAGCGGCGGATGATCTGCAGGCGTAGCAACTACAACCGCACGCTGCATTCCATCGGCACCCAATACATCCTCGACAAATTCTTTTACTTCGCGGCCACGTTCACCGATCAGTCCTACGACTGTCACATCGGCACCGGTAAAACGGGTCATCATTCCCAGCAACCGGCTCTTGCCAACGCCGCTACCGGCAAATAGCCCGATACGCTGGCCACGTCCGACCGTTAGCAGCGAATTGATCGCGCGTATGCCGACGTCCAGAGGCTCGCGGATTGGCTGACGCGCGAGTGGATTGAGCGTTCGGCCGGCCAGCCGCACCCGTTCCCTGCAGTCTGCCGGCCCACGACCATCCAGGGGCAGACCGGCCCCATCGATAACACGACCGAGCAACTCATCGCCGACATGTACTTCGTCAATGCGCTGGCTGGGGATAATTCTTGCGTTCGGTACGATGCCGCGTGTGTCACCCGTAGGCATCAGGAACAGTTTTTCGCCGGAAAAGCCGACGACTTCAGCTTCGAAATTCTCGCCGCCGGGGGAAATCACATGACAACGACCGCCAACCGGCGCCTGGCAGCCTGCCGCTTCCATGGTCATGCCGATCACCCGCCGCAAGACGCCCTCTACGACCGGCCCCGGACTGTTCTTTGCCCGGGTTTCGTATTCTTTCAGCCGTTTCAGCCAATTGCGAACACGTTGCGACGACAATGCTTCCTGCTGATCGTCACTCATGCGCGTTGTCTTTACCGCGTTCACCACCCAGCATCGAATTGATTACACAGTCGAGGCGATAGCCGACAGTAGAATCGACTCGCGAAGTGGGCGAACTGATACGACAACCGCCGCGTCCAATCACCGGGTCTTCAATAATTTGCCAGGCTGCCTCACCTTTTGCGGGGGCCAGCATCTCACTAACCAGTTTGGCGTCTTCGGGATGCAAGTGCAGGCGGATATCGTTCAAGCCTACCGGCAACACTGCCATTGCTTCGCGAACAACACCGATGATTTCATCCGGATTAGTCCGCAGCTCGCGACGGACCAGCCGCCGGGCGATGGCGACCGCCACTGAGGTGACTTGTTCCAGAACCTGGTCGTCGGCCGCGTCGAGCGGCTGTTGCAGCGCTGCCAGAATCGATTCGAGCCGGCTCGCCAATTCGCTAACCGTTTTGCGTGCAGCCTCCATACCCTCGGCGTGGCCGCGAGCATAGCCCTCGTCGCGTGCATTCTCGCGTAACTCGGCGATCGCCGCCGGTGCCGCACTGCGCTTCTCGCGAGCCCCGACATGCGGCGCTTCCCATGGTTTGCAGTCACCAGTCCGTCCGCGGCGCATGACATCAGACAAATTCTTCTCCAGAGCCGCCGAGCATGATGGTGCCTTCGTCGGAAAGGCGCTTGGCGATTACCAGGATTTCTTTTTGTGCCGCCTCGACTTCGCTCAGGCGCATCGGACCCCTGACCTGCAGGTCGTCCTTTAGCATTTCGGCGGCGCGTTTCGACATGTTGTCGAAAATCTTATCCTGAATATCCTGATCGGCACCCTTCAGTGCAACAGTCAGTGTTTCAGAAGAAATTTCCCGCAGCAGGGTTTGCATGCCACGATCGTCGACTTGTAACAGCATCTCGAACGAGAACATCAAATCCTGTATTTTCTCGCCCATTTCCTCATCCGTTTCCTTTACGAACTCGATTACTTTCTCCTCACTCTCGCCCAGCGAGCCTAGTATTTCAGCGGCTACTTTCAGGCCGCCAACACTGGATGACTTGCCGCCTGCGCCGGGCTCAGCGTGCCGGGACATGACGGCTTCGAGTTCCTGTAGCGCGGAGTCCTGGATGTCATCGAGTGTTGCGATACGCATGAAGACTTCGTTGCGCAACTCCTCATCAAAGGTGTTGAGTATTTCGGCCGCGCGGTCGCCATCAAGATGGGCAAGCACGATAGCTGTGATTTGCGGGTGTTCCCCGTCGATCATTTGCAGGATCGCGCCGGTCTCCATCCAATCCAGGGATTCCAGCCCGGTGCTCTCGGGACGCTGCAGTATTCGGTCCAGCAGGGAGCGCGCACGCTTCGCGCCCAACGCATTGGTCAGCAACCGGCGCACATAGTCATCGACGCCCACACCGAGCGACGTTCGATCCTCGACGTTGTCATTGAACTGTGTAACTACCTTGCTGAGCTGCATCTGCGATACACGCGAGAGATTGGTCATGGCACTCCCGACTTTTTGTACCTCTTCAGAACTCATATGACGCAATATCTCAGCCGCCTCTTCTTCGTTGAGAGACATCAGAAACACCGCGGCGCGTTGCGCGCCTGTCAATGCAGCTTCACTCATCTTCTGAAACCCAGTCCTTGACCACGCGTGCTGCCCGTTTCGGATCCTCTCCAACCAGCGAACGGGCAGTCGCCATACTCTGCTCGTG
>JAOTXR010000309.1 GCA_029862285.1 Gammaproteobacteria bacterium | reverse complement strand
ATTGTCGGCGCCGTCAAAACCAAGATCGTGCGATGCCAGTCGCCGTTCCATTTCATTGACTTCGCTTGCCGATACACCCAGATCCGTGGCGACCGCCTGTGTTTCGTCCGGGTTCAGCCAACCCAAGTGTTTCTTGGCAGTACGCAAATTGAAAAATAGTTTGCGCTGCGCCTTGGTCGTTGCGATCTTGACGATGCGCCAGTTTCGCAACACGAACTCGTGTATTTCCGCACGTATCCAATGCACCGCAAAGCTGATCAGACGCACGCCGTATTCGGGGTCGAAACGCTTGACTGCCTTCATCAGACCGACGTTGCCTTCCTGGACAATGTCGCCAAGTTGCAGGCCATACCCGCCATAGCCGCGGGCAATGTGCACGACAAAGCGCAGATTCGAGATGACCAGCTGCCGTGCCGCGTTCAGATCGTCGTCCTGGTGGTACTGTTCGGCCAGCCGCCGCTCTTCTTCGCGGCTCAGCACCGGAATACTGGAGACCGTATTCATGTACGCATCCAGGCTCCCGATCGGGGCACCCGGCAGCAGAGCCTGGTCGCGGAGGGCCAGCGCCGTTGTCATCTTTCAATTCTCCCAATTTCCGAAAAGAATTTTAGCACTCGTGAGATTGGAGTGCTAATTGTCGTCAGAGTTCGGGAATAATCTCCAGATAAAACAGCGAGTTAAGATTGCGAGCAGGGCGTGCCTACCACGCGCGGCTGTCATCATACCCAGAGTGCCCCCTGCGGAGGCTCGATCGCCGGCCACAGCTGCACCCCGAGGGCCTAGGTGGGCTCGATATCACGCAGGTGCCGGGTAGTCGCGATCCACGAGCCGGTCCAACCCAGCAAAGCGCTGCCACCGACCAGGACAGCGATGCCCCTGAAACCCAGACCCGTTAGCGAGTAGCTACTGCCGTAGAGCCCGGCGAGTTTGGCGGCCGGGTTGCGCAGCATCAACAGAGAAACTTCGGTCAGCGCGAGTGCCAGGAGGCCACCGCCGAGTCCATACCAGAAACCGCCATAAAGAAACGGCCGGCGCACGAAAGCATCACTGCCACCAACCAGTTTCGTCACTTCTATCTCTGTTCTGCGATTCTCGATATCCAGACGAATCGTATTGCCTACGATCAACATTACGGCCAGCGCCAGGAGGAACGCACTGAGCCCAACCGTTCGCCGAATCAATTCGAGAATTGCGTTGAAGCGTTTGACCCAATCGGTGTCGATTTGTACCAGCTCAACTTCAGCTACGAGACCCAACGCATCTCCGAGGCCGGCCAGGGTTTCAGGATCGCTGTAGTCTGCCGCCGGTGTTACGACCAGCGTATCGGGGAGCGGGTTTTTGTCCAACGCATCGAGCGCCTGGCCAAACCCCGAAAGTTCTGCGAACTCGAGCAATGCGTCATCTGCAGGGATGATGTCTACTGCACTGATTTCCGGCCAGTCGCGCAATTCGCCGGCAAGCGCGCTAACACGTGCCGTGTCGGTGCCATCGCGCAAGTAGACAGACACGTCCGCGGCACTATCCCAATTGCCACTCAATGCCCGGCCGTTTTCCACGAGCAAGTACAATCCGGTCGGCAATGCCAGGGCGATGCCGATTACCGCGACAGTCATCATGTTGGCCAACGGTTGCCGCCAGAGTCTTCCCAGCGCACCGGTCATTGTTTGTAAATGACGCAAGAAGTAACCGGATACCCGTTGCAGTAACGGAATCCCGGGTTTGTCGCTACGCCGCGTCGCGCCCATCGGGCTCCTCCGCATCGGCAAGCTGGCCGTCTTTCAGGCGGATAACACGGTTACCAAGCTGTTTAATCAATCCAAGATCATGCGAGGCGATTATTACCGTTACCCCCACGGCGTTGAACCGTTTGAATAATTGCATGATCTCCAGCGAGAGTTGTGGATCCAGGTTACCTGTCGGCTCATCGGCAATCAGCAGTGGTGGTTTGCTGACGACCGCGCGGGCGATTCCGATTCTTTGCTGTTCGCCGGATGACAGCTCGATGGGCGAGCGTTTTTCGCGACCCAGCAATCCGACCTGGTCCAGCGCAGCCCGTACACGTTTAGCGATCTCACGCTCCGGCAGACCCGCGATCACCAGCGGCAACGCAATGTTGTCGTAGATGCTCCGGTCAAACAGCAGTTTGTGATCCTGAAAGACAATACCAACGTGACGCCGGTGCTGCGGGACCTTCTTTCGGCTGATTCGGGTGACGTTTTTTCCCCGAATAATCAACTGGCCGCGTGTTGGCCGCTCGATCAGGGCGATCAGTTTGAGTAGCGTGCTCTTGCCGGCACCGGAAGGTCCGGTAAGAAATACCATTTCTCCCGGTGTGACGTGCAGAGACAAATTGGACAATGCCTCGCGACCACTGGGATAACGCTTGTAGACATTCTGCAGCCGGATCATTTTCAGGTGGCCGGTTGATCGAGCAGCGCGTCCACATATTGTTCGGCATCGAACACATCGAGGTCGTCGATTTGTTCGCCTATGCCGATAAATCTGACCGGCACCGCCAGCTCACGCGCGATCGCCAGCAGTATCCCGCCTTTGGCGCTGCCATCGAGCTTGGTGATGCAGACACCGGTGAGACCGACATCGTGGTGAAACTTTACCGCCTGGACTAATGCGTTTTGCCCATTTCCTGCGTCGATTACCAGCATCGTTTCATGTGGTGCATTGGCGTCGAGCTTGCCGAGTACCCGTTTGATCTTCTTCAGCTCTTCCATGAGATTGCTTTGTGTATGCAGCCGTCCGGCCGTATCTGCGATCAGAATGTCGATGCCGCGTGCGCGAGCTGCTTCGAGCGCGTCATAAATCACAGCCGAAGGGTCCGCACCGGTGTGCTGCGCGATGACCGGCACTTCGTTGCGTTCACCCCAGACCTGTAACTGTTCGATCGCTGCCGCGCGGAAGGTGTCGGCGGCCGCCAGCATGACGCTGTAACCATCGTCCATGAAACGCCGGGCCAGTTTGCCGATGGTTGTGGTCTTGCCCGCGCCATTGACACCGAGCATGAGGATCACAAAAGGCTGTTGTGCCGGATTGATGACCAGTGGTGCCGCGACGGGTGAGATTATCTCGACCATGGTGTCGCGCAGCGCCGACATGAGCGATGTCAGATCTTTCAGTTCCGAGCGTCTTAGCCGCGCCCGAAGACCGTCAATGATATGCTCGGTTGCGTCGACGCCGACATCACCGAGGAGCAGCCGCGTTTCGAGTTCTTCAATTGTAGCGTCATCGATTTTGCCTCCAGGGATAAGATCGGCGACGTCAGTCGTCAGCCACGAGTCACCCTTATTGAGGCGACCTCGCAGACGACTAAAGAAACCCGACGTTTTTTCAGCCGTGTCGGCAGCCGGGCCGGATTTTTTCTTTCTCAGCATGGTAAATCCTGGTTTCTGGCAGCGAGTTTGCACTACCGTCAGGACAAAAGACAACGGACAGCAAAGTGAATGCACCGCGCCGTAAAAGCCGGCCCAA
>JAOTXR010000308.1 GCA_029862285.1 Gammaproteobacteria bacterium | reverse complement strand
AATTTAACAATCTTGCGGCTAACCGCATCCTCCATCACCACGCGTAGCGCTTCTTTGACCAGGGCGTTTTCGTTCTTCAATTTTTTCATACCATTATTCTATCAGCGGTATTCGATCGTTAGCACGACAAGCGTATGGGCCTTGTTTTCGAGCTTAATGTCGACTTCATCATCCACGTATTTCCCCAGCAACGCGCGTGCGACCGGGGCATCAACGCTGATATAGGCCTCGTGATGATCGATCTCGTCGGCACCAACAATACGGTATTCGGACGTCGAGCCGTCGTCGCATTCGACTGTGATCCAGGCACCGAAGCGAACCTGATTGTTGCCCGGATTCTGGTTAATGACTTTGAGCGTCGGCAGGCGTTTTTGCAGATAACGAATACGGTAGTCGATACCACCAAGTTGTTTCTTGCGGTAGATATATTCAGCGTTTTCCGAGCGATCACCTTCGGCTGCTGCGGCAGACAATGCTGCAACCACATCGCGCCGGCGTAGCCACAGATCGCGCAACTCCTGTTGCAGAGCCGCAAAGCCTGGTGCGGTGATATACGGCGAGGATTTTGGTGGAGGTGGCCGCCAGCGTCCCATTACATTTGCGGCTGCGCGTCTTCCGTAGTTGCGTACATCAGGCTCTTGATGTCCGCCTGCAACTGACCGGAGTGGGTTTCTGGATCGACTTTGCCGTAATGTTTTGCAATCCGCCCCTCCGGGTCAATCAGAAAAGTCTGGCGACTGCTCAGCTTCACAACGCCATAGTTGCGCAGAACCCCGTAGGTTGTCGCCGTCCGTTTATCAGTATCGGCCAGCAGGGGGAAAGGAAGATGATATTTTTCGGCAAATTCTGCGTGTGATTCGACATCATCGAGGCTCACGCCCAGGATCGCCACACCCATCTTTCTGAATTTGAAAAAATCGTCACGGAATGCGCAAGCCTCCGTTGTGCAACCCGGCGTGTCATCTTTTGGATAAAAATACATTACTAGCCACTGGCCGCGGTAGTCTTCTATCGCATGCGACTTGCCGTTCTGATCCAGCAGCTGAAACCCGGGAGCCATCTCGCCTACCGCGGGCTGGCCGGCCAGCACCGGTGTGCTAATCAATCCGGTCAGTGCAATAACAGACAGAATCTCGCGCATGTTTTCGGTCCCGGGCTTACTCGGCAGGAATGCATTGTCTCTGCCACGTGGCCGGACTGCAATTTTTGGTAACAGTTCCTTGCACACGGCCGGACCGGCGTGATAAACGATTGATTGGAAATTAATTTTGTCTATGGAAGATCAACCAAAGCGACCCACCATCGGCCTGGTTCTGCCAGGTGGCGGTGCCCGTGCTGCCTACCAGGTCGGCGTGCTCAAAGCTATTGGCGAGATGCTGCCAGCTGGCGCGCCGAGTCCTTTTCGAGTAATTACCGGTACGTCCGCTGGGGCGATTAACGCCACTGTGCTTGCCAGTCATGCGACGCATTACCAGCTGGGAGTCAGGCGGCTAAATCAGGTCTGGTCAAATTTTTCCACTGACCATGTGTTCCGTAGCGACTGGAGTACGGTATTGCGGACCAGCATGCATTGGTTGCTGGCGTTCGTGCTGGGCGGCCTGCGTTCCAAAAACCCAGATTCGCTGCTGGACAATGAGCCACTACGGGAATTGCTGAATAGCAATATTCGCTTCGATCGCATCGCCGACGCTATCGCAGCAGGTATCCTCGATGCTGTTGGGGTTACTGCATCTGGTTACTCCTCGGCCCGTGCAGTAACTTTTTATCAGGGATCGCAACGTATGCGTCCCTGGTTGCGTCCGAGGCGTGAGGGGCGACGTGAACAGCTCAGCGCCAAACATCTGATGGCATCGACCGCAATGCCGTTTATTTTTCCTCCGGAGCGCATCGGTGATCAACATTACGGCGATGGCGCGATTCGTGAAGCCGCACCGCTGAGTTCGGCGGTGCACCTGGGTGCCGATCGGTTACTGGTGATTGGCGTTCGCGACGAGCACACGAAATCCAAGAGTGATGCGGACATGGCCGGACAGACACCCAGTTTTGGGTATATTGCCGGCTATATGCTCGACGCGATATTTTTGGATGGTCTTTATGCAGACCTCGAGCGACTTACACGCATAAACCAGGTGGTGGGTCAGGTTCCGGCTGGCACCTTGCGCAAGACGCCGTGGGCGCCGTTGAAGCGTATCGACACACATATCATCGTGCCCAGTGTGGATATCCGCAGCATCACCGAAAGGCACGCCAGAGAATTTCCAAAATCCGTGCGTATGCTCCTGCGCGGTGTGGGCGCGCTAAATACCGGTGGTCGTCAATTAATGAGTTATCTGTTATTCCAGCAGGGCTTTTGCAAGGAACTCATTCAGCTCGGGTATCACGACTGTATGGAGCGCCGACGTAAACTTGAGCCGTTCTTGTCAGGTGACCCGGTGCATGCGCTGGAGGCGCCACAACATATGCTGACTGCGCTATCCGGTCAAAAACAGCGTGCCGAGACCCAGGAATGACAGGAAACCGACCACATCGGTAACCGTCGTCAACACCACAGAACCGGCCAGCGCCGGGTCTATTTGCATACGTTTTAGCAGCATCGGTATCGCTACGCCGGAAATGGCCGCGATAAGCAGATTGATTACCAGCGCCGCGGCGATGACTGCCCCCAGCCGCCACGAACCAAACCAGAACAAAGCGACTACGGCAACAACCGCTGACCACACGATGCCATTGAGCAAACCAACCGCCGATTCTTTGATCATGAGCCTGCGCGCGTTGGATCGCTCAATCTGACCGAGAGCGAGACCGCGGATTATCAGGGTCAGGGTCTGGCTGCCGGCTATACCACCCATACTGGCCACCACTGGCATCAGTACGGCCAGCGCAACCACTTCTTCAATCGTCGCTTCAAACATGCCGACGACACGGGCGGCGACGAATGCGGTCGCCAGGTTCACGCCTAACCACAATGTCCGGCGTCTGGCGCTGGCAATTACCGGGGCGAACATGTCGTCTTCCTCATCAAGCCCGGCCATGCTCATCAATGAGTGCTCAGCCTCTTCGCGAATAACATCGACCACGTCATCGATGGTAATGCGACCGAGCAAAGTTCCGTTGTCGTCTACAACCGGCGCCGAAAACAGATCCAGGGTTTCAAAACGCGTCGCTACCTGGGTTGCTGGCATATCTGCCTGGATTCCCTCCAGTGAGGTATCCATGATCTCGCCTACAGTGCTGTCTTCGTCCTTGGTCAACAGGCGTGTCAGAAAGACTGTTCCCAAATACTTGCCGTACCGGTTCACTACAAACAGCATGTCGGTCCGATCTGGAATATCGCCTTGTATGCGCAGATAGCGCAACACAACATCGACAGTAACATCAGGACGCACTGTTACGGTGTCGGTATTCATCAAACCGCCGGCACTGTCTTCGTGGTAGGCCAATACCGACTCGAGACGCTCGCGATCCAACTCCTCCATCGCCAGCAGCACACGACTGGTAACTGTCTCG
>JAOTXR010000307.1 GCA_029862285.1 Gammaproteobacteria bacterium | reverse complement strand
CGCGCCGTTGATCCAGTGCATCACTCCGGTACGCAGGGACGGTGAGTAGAGCAGTGGATCATCGTGACCCTGCACGACCACCAACACATTGCGTTCATGGTCTTTGGCGGCCACGTACCATGGCTGCTCGCTGCTACCGCGGACCCCGCCGATGCCGAGGCCCTGTCGCTGGCCCAGGGTGTAGAAAGCCAGGCCACAGTGCTCACCGACCGGTACGTTATCAGTCGTTTGAATCTCGCCGGGTTTAACAGGCAGGTAGGCACCCAAGAATTCACGAAACGGTCTTTCTCCGATGAAACAAATACCGGTGCTGTCGCGTTTGCGCGAATTATGCAGACCGGCTGCCAGCGCGATTTCGCGTACTTCGCTCTTGCGTAATTCGCCGAGTGGGAACAGGGCCTGACCAAGGGCAGCTTCGGACACGGAGTGCAAGAAGTAACTCTGGTCCTTGCCGGCATCCACACCGCGGAAAAGCTGGTGGGTGCTCCCCTCGGAGACCCGCCGTGCATAGTGACCCGTCGCCACAAGGTTCGCACCGAGCCGCCTGGCGTGATCGAGAAACCGTCCAAACTTGATTTCCCGGTTGCACAGCACATCGGGATTCGGCGTGCAGCCGGATTCCAGTCCGGCGAGGAAAACCTCAAATACGGACTTGCGATATTCTGCGGCGAAGCTGACCTGGTGCAAGGGCAAACCGAGATGTTCGCAGACCCGCCTGGCATCCTGAAAATCCTCGGCCGCAGTGCAGTAGCCTTGTTCGTCTTCTTCCCAGTTGAACATGTAAAGGCCGTGCACGTCGTACCCCTGCTGCTGTAACAGCAAGGCCGCCACGGAGGAGTCGACTCCGCCGGACATGCCCACGATGACACGTTTTTTCTGGCTGGCACTCATGTTTGGTTATCTGCGAGGTTCCGGTTGGACAGCCCACGGCCTGTGCAGGCAATATACCGTGGAAAACCGGGTTTTTTTGGCGGACATCCGGCGCCCGCCGACAAACTCGTTCCGGACCCGGTCTTGCCCGAGGTTTCAGTCGCGCACAGCTTAACAGAATACTGTGATCGCGATCACACCGGGGCTTTGGCCGTTTCTGGATAAATACGCTCTTGTATATGTGTGTGCGTTTCTGTCGCCGGTACGGCAGAAGCGTCCGATTGCAGTGCTATCGAGTTTGCAGGGATTCATGCGAAAAACCATCCAAATATTGACCGTGGGGATTTTGCTGGCCAGTGGCGTCGCTGTTTCCGAAGCCGACGTATTGCAGCAGGCCGAGGCGTTAATCAACGCAGGACGATACGCCGATGCCCGACAGGTACTCGAACCGGTCGAGTCTGAGTACCTTGGCGACGCGCGTTACGATTACCTGATTGGCCTGGCACTACTGGAAACGGGCGAGCCGGGACGTGCAGTTTTGGCTTTGCAACGCGCCACTACCACTGAACCTCGTTTTGCCGGTGCCCGTCTGGATCTGGCCCGGGCCTATTACGTGTCGGGCGCCATGGCCGATGCCAAGCAGGAATTTGAAGCCTTACGCAACCAAAATCCACCACCGGCTGCACGCCGTGTCATAGAGCAGTATCTCTCTCTTATTGCGAATCGGCAGCGACGATTGCGCATGGAGTATCGGCTCAGTACTCGCGCCGGCTACGACAGCAACGCCAACAGCGCGACTGCAGTAAACACGTTTCTCGGTTTTGATCTCGTCGAGCAAAGCCGCGAGACGTCGAGTCCGTTTGCAGAGGTCGGAGGTAACGTCATACTGCTGAAACCGCTGAGCGCCACCTTGTTATTGGATACCCGTTTGGGCTTGCGTAAACGCAATAACCCGGATGCATCTTTTGTTAATTCAAGCAGTGGCAATATCGGTGTGGGCGTGCGCCGGGTGTCCGAAAAAGCGGTCCAGTCTCTGAACCTGCAAAGTTACCGGGTAAATGTAGATGGCAGGGAAAACAGCACCGGGCTGGCGCTGGCCGGATCGTGGGAATTCAATGTGCGCCGAAATCTGCATTTGGGTTTCCTGGGGCGTATTGGTCAGACCAAGTACGGCAGCGGTCTGGAGATAAAGGACATCGATCAGTATTTGCTTGGTGTGACCAGCCGCTGGAGTTTCGGTGCCGGTGGCAAGGGATCGCTGGGTGGGTCATTAATCGTGGGTACCGAGGATCCATTGCGCGAGGAATCGCGTTATGACCGCAATACCTATGGTCTGCGATTGAATGCCGGCTGGAGTTTTAGTTCCCAGTTCAGGGCCCAGTTCACGGCAGGGCTGCTCGAATCCGATTATGATGCGGTCTTCTTCGAATCGGAGTTTGACTCGCCGAGGTCCGACACACTGACGCAGCTATCCGTGAGACTCGACTGGCGTATCTCACCAAAATGGCTTATGTCGCACCTGGTCGCCTATACAAACAACGATACCAAGGTGAGTGTTTTCGAGTTTGAACGGGTAGAAACAAGTTTGAGTTTTAGTCGTGTCTGGCGTTAAGCAATCGCCTTTAAGTCAAACCAAGCAGCACTAATTTCCTGATTCGTGAGTGCTATCACAGCAAAATCGCCATCTGTGTGAGAAGACTCACAGACCTTTTAGTCTAGTTCCTGTAACTTTGCGCTGCTATCTGGGACAAGTGGCGTTTTTCGTTTTTGAGTGTAAAAGGGTATTGGATATGAACAGGCTTATCTCTCATTTTTGGCGCTATCCGGTAGCGTGCCTTCTGGTGGCATTGCCACTGGCTGTAGCGCACGCTGATGCCGGACAAGTGCTGTTTGTTTACGGCAAGGCTTATGTCGAGTCGGCTGACGGCAGTCGTACTGCGCTCACCAAGGGCAGCACGGTGCAGTCGGGCGACACGATCGTAACTTCCGCCAACGGCCGTGTGCAGATGCGCATGGACGACGGTGGGCTGCTGGCACTGCGCCCGCAGACAGAGTTTGTGATCGAAGAGTTTAGCTTCCCGGCTGCTACTGGCGGGGCTGTCGCCAGCGCCGGCGAGCCGCGGAGCTTCTTTGCGCTGGTCAAGGGTGGTTTCCGCTCTATCACGGGTGCCATCGGTAAGGCTGACAAGGCCGACTACCGCGTGCGTACACCGGTGGCGACCATTGGTATTCGTGGTACCGACTACACCGCAGTCTATTGTGACACGGGTTGCTCGGGTGCAATGCAAAAGGGTCTTTATGTCGGTGTTACCGACGGTGGCGTAACGCTGCGTAACGACGGTGGCTCGCTGGATCTTGATCCCGGCCAGTTTGGTTACGTTCGCGACAAGGCATCAGGTCCTGAAAAGTCTGCTGCAGCTGCCAGGATGTTGTCTGCTGAAGTAGCACCTGAAGCGGCCGAGTCCGATGAAGTCAGTGCTGACGCCGAAGTGGCGACAGTTGCTGAAGGCGGCGTGAATCTGTCCGGCGGCGAAGCCGTTGGCGGCTCCAGTGGAGCGGTTGCCTATTCGGCTGGCCCACTCGGTAGTGAGAATGGGTTTACTGCGGCGGCGGCACAGGGTGCGTCGAGCAAGGTAGTCGACGCGGA
>JAOTXR010000306.1 GCA_029862285.1 Gammaproteobacteria bacterium | reverse complement strand
ACTGGGTTTCATGTCGTTCTTCGTCAAAGCGGCAATCGAGGCATTGCGGCGTTTTCCCGCAGTCAATGCGTCGGTCGATGGAAACGATATTCTCTATCACGACTATTTCGATGTCGGCATCGCCGTTTCTACCGAGCGTGGCCTGGTGGTGCCGGTTTTGCGCGATGCCGACCAGATGAGTTTTGCGGATATCGAGCTTGCCATCAGCGACTATGCGACACGTGCCCGCAATGGCTCCATCAAGCTGGAGGAACTGACTGGCGGCACATTTACAGTGACCAATGGCGGTGTATTTGGCTCATTGATGTCGACACCGATCATCAATCCGCCACAGAGCGCGATCCTGGGTATGCACAAGATCCAGGACCGCCCGATGGCAGTCGACGGGACAGTACAGGTCCGGCCAATGATGTACATCGCTCTGACCTATGACCATCGTATTATCGACGGTCGCGAGGCGGTGCTGACACTGGTCACTATCAAGGAAGCGCTGGAGGATCCGGCGCGTCTGTTACTTCAGGTGTAATAAAACAAGCGCGTTGCATGACGCGCACTCCGGGGACAAAACGCAATGAGCAATACCTACGATGTGATCGTCATCGGTGCCGGTCCTGCCGGCTATGTGGCCGCCATACGCGCGGCCCAGCACGGCAAACGTGTCGCCTGTATTGACGCGTGGAAGAACAACGACGGCAGTACGGCATTTGGTGGCACCTGTCTCAATGCCGGTTGTATCCCGTCGAAGGCGCTACTGGAATCATCGGAGTTATACGAGCGGGCTCGCCACGAGTTCACAACGCATGGTATTGGCGTCGGCAAGGTCACGCTCGATCTGGCCACGATGCAGCAACGACGGGCAGGTATTGTTAAGCAATTTACCGGCGGGATCACCGCGTTGTTCAAGGCTAACGGTGTGACCGGCCTGTATGGCCACGGCAAACTGGTTACGCCGGGTAAAGTCGAATACACGCCGCATGACGGTCAAGCGGAGGTCTTGACCGGCGAACACGTTATCCTGGCAACCGGCTCAACACCCGTTGAACTGAAAAGCGTGCCTTTCGATGGCGAACGCATCGTAGATTCCTGGGGTGCACTGGAGTTCGATCAGGTTCCGGCGCGACTCGGGGTAATCGGCGGCGGTGTCATTGGTCTGGAACTCGGTAGCGTGTGGAAGCGACTGGGCGCAGAGGTAACGGTTATTGAGGCGATGGACGATTTTCTGTTCATGGCCGATCAACAGATTGCGCGTGACGCGCAACGCCAGTTCCGCAAGCAGGGGCTGGATATCAGGCTCGGCGCCATGGTAAACGGATCTGATTCGACCGGTAATGCGGTCAAGCTGCAATATAAGGACAAAAAAGGCAGTCACGAACTGGAAGTGGATAAAGTTATCGTCTCTGTGGGGCGCCGTCCTTTTACGGAAAACCTCCTCGCAGAAGGCACCGGCGTACAACTCGATGAACGCGGATTTATCGTTGTCGATGAAGAATGCCGGACCAAAGTGAGTGGCGTGTGGGCGATCGGTGATTGTGTGCGCGGGCCGATGCTGGCGCACAAGGGCTCGGAGGAGGGCATCGCGGTTGCCGATCTCATCGCCGGTTCGGTGGCTGAAGTCAATTACAAGGTTATTCCCTCAGTTATCTACACGGCGCCGGAAATAGCCTGGGTCGGCAAAACCGAGCAGGAACTCAAGAAAGCTGGCGTGCGATACAAGTCCGGTACATTCAATTTTGCTGCGAATGGGCGGGCCAAAGCACTGGAGCAGGCGACCGGTTTTGCCAAAGTCCTCGCCGCCGTGGATGACGACGAGATACTCGGAGTTCACATCGTCGGTCCGATGGCGGGTGAACTCATAGCCGAGGCAGTGTTGGCGATGGAGTTTTCTGCCAGCGCCGAGGATCTGCAGCGCACCATCCACGCCCATCCAACGTTGTCCGAGGCGCTACACGAAGCTGCGCTCGCCGTGGACAAACATGCCATTCATGCCATCAACTAGTTTCTGTTGCCCGCAGGAGCGGTATCCTTGCCGCGATTCCCTGCGGGGGAAACGCCAGGCGTGGTTCTCCTGGTTCCTCGGGCGGCGAGCATAGAAGCCGGTATTTGTCGGCGCCTCCGAAGAAAGTCGGCGCCCACAAACAACCGTCTTCTCTCTCGCCGCTACTGGCGCGAGCGACTCATCATCACACGGCAGCAGGCGTTGCTACTGTCCCGGTGCGCCAAAAACAATGGAGAATTGCGAGCCGCTGCCGGCCTCGCTGGAGACCTGTAGCCGGTGGCCCATTTGCTCACAGAGTGCTCGCGAAATAGCCAGACCCAGACCGGTACCGCCATCGCTCCGTGACCGTGCCGGCTCCTGATAAAACGGTCGGAATATAGACTCCAGTTCAGCATCTGCGATACCGATGCCGGTATCGAGTATGTCGATACGTGTCGGTCTGCCGCTGTCG
The DNA here is from genome assembly GCA_029862285.1 of Gammaproteobacteria bacterium. Classification (GTDB taxonomy): domain Bacteria; phylum Pseudomonadota; class Gammaproteobacteria; order Steroidobacterales; family JABDKV01; genus JABDJB01. Next base: position 1,074 of record JAOTXR010000306.1, on the reverse strand, counting down.
GCATCGGCGGACAACCGCGCAATAATCTGGCCCTGATCGGTATATTTCAGCGAATTTCCGATGAGATTGATGAGTATTTGTTTCATCCGCATCCGGTCTGTTTCCAGTTGCGCAGGATTCGCGGGCAGCTCCAGATGCAGATCCAGCTGCTTGCGCACCGCCTGACCCTGCAGCTGGCCCACGGTTTCCTGTACCAGGCGGTTTAAGTCTACCGGCGCGATGTTCAGCTCGTTACGCCCGGATTCAATCTTCGACAGATCCAGCAGTCCATTGATCAATTCCAGCAGGTGCTTGCCGTTTTCCAGTACCCGCCGGAGAAACGTGCGTTCCTCTTCCCCCGGGTTTCTTTCCAGCAATATCGACGTAAAGCCGATGATCGCGTTCAATGGCGTGCGTAGTTCATGACTCATATTGGCCAAAAAACGACTTTTTGCCAGATTTGCCTCTTCGGCTACCTTGAGGCGTGCCCGGACACGCTGGTAGCGTTCGCGATAGGTCAGGATCGAAAATACGTCTTCTATCGCCCGCGCCGGCGCCTTGACCGGTGTTGGCTCAATTAACCGCAAATACGCCGAAAGCAATATGCTGTAGCTGACGGCGCCGATGGACTTGCCGACCAACTGACCGCGCAGCACATCGCCGAAGTTCGGTTCACCCAATGCCAGCACAGCGGAAAAAGCCAGTGAGTCGAACACGAGTACGACCAGCAGGGTAAGCAGGATTCGGCCTGGCTGTGGGAGCCATGAAACTCTAAGGCTGAGCAGCTCGTATATGATGACAACCAGGGAAAAATCCAGCAACGTCAGAAGAGTGCCGCTCAGAAATACCCGGGGCGAGACGGTAAACAGCTCCGCCGGCACATTGAGGAGGTTGATGGTTTCCAGGTTGCCAAGCTGATAACTGGTAAACCATAGCAGGACAGTCAGAGTAAAATTGGCCAGCACGATGCCAAGTATCAGACCCCTGCTGGTTGGAATATCAGTGCGCAAATAGACCAGCAGGATGGCAAAGAGTGAGGCGGTAAACAGCACAGTGGAACCGGGCGATACGATGATCGCCGGGGCGATAGTGAGG
>JAOTXR010000305.1 GCA_029862285.1 Gammaproteobacteria bacterium | reverse complement strand
TACCGGGCACCCGATGTTACTTATTTGTGGATAAGTGATCGGCACCGATTTTTGTCAAGCGTAGCGATACGCAAATAAGTTACGTTAGGTGCCCGGTACCCATCTTCATTGTTAGGCGGTGCCCGCGCGAACGGCGACTATCCAGATAGCTAGAAGACACGTAACCACAATCCCGCCTCGCAACAGATATACCGACTGTATCGGGTGATCGATCTTGTACTCGGCTGACCAAGCACGTTGAAATTCTTCGCTAAACGTCTTGCGAACAGCGTCCAATCTAGACTGTCGGACTGAAATGGACGACTGAAGCTTATTGAGAACGAACAGCGTCGATCCAGCGGCCAGAAGCGACAGAACAATCAGGACAGATTTGTCTATCAGAGTTAGAGGTGGCATGAGTAGCTTGGAGACACCTAAGAGACCGGCCTGAAGCAAAAGCGCGTAGTAGGTTACGTTCCACTGTTGCGTTTTGAAATACGCCAGGTCAGACACCGTGATCTCGTACAGAAGGCGAAGGTCTGCTCGTTCGGAGCTTGGCACAAGGCTCTCCGTCGACGCCTAACCTGTAATCAGGAAGTAATACATGTGTGAAACTTTACATGAAAACTGCAGGGTATCGCGCTGGTCGGGCCCTGCAAGAAGACTTGCAGCAAAGTAGATGTTTCCGCGGTAACGTGCGGCGTCGCAGGTTTTTGCGGAAACGTGGTTTGGGGGATCAGGCGACCCAGACGCGGGCGTTGCGGAACATGCGCAGCCACGGCGAGTCTTCGGGCCAGTGGGGGTCGTGCCAGGACATCTGGGCGGTGCGGAAGTTGCGCTCGGGATGCGGCATCATGATGGTGATGCGGCCGTCGGTGTTGGTGAAACCGGTTATTCCAGCCGGGGAGCCGTTGGGGTTTTCGGGGTATTTATCAGTGACTTGGCCATGGTTGCTGATATAGCGCATTACCACTAGATTCTGGTCGTGAATCGCAGCTGTGGCGGCTGCCATAAAAGAGGCCATGCCGGCAGAGGTAGCTGCTCCGGTTGCGGTGTGATTGCCGTTGCGGAATTCCGCCCTGCCCTCGCCGTGCGATACCACAACGGGAATTCGCGAGCCGGCCATGCCGGTCATGAATAAAGACGGCGATTCCTTTATTTCTACCAGGCTCAATCGTGCTTCGAATTGTTCGGAACGATTTCGCACGAAACGCGGCCAGTGATCGGTGCCGGGAACGATTTCGTGGAGTGCGGCGAACATCTGGCAGCCGTTGCACACGCCCAGGGCAAACGTGTCGTCGCGATCGAAGAAGGTTTTGAATTCGCGCCTGGCCGTCTCGTTGAACAGAATCGACTTGGCCCAGCCTTCGCCGGCGCCGAGCACGTCGCCGTAGGAAAAGCCACCGCAGGCGACGATGCCACGAAATTCCTTGAGGCTGCGCCGGCCGCTCAACAGATCGCTCATGTGCACGTCGCAGCTTTCGAAACCGGCGCGTTCGAAGGCGGCGGCCATTTCCACGTGACCGTTGACGCCCTGCTCGCGCAGGATGGCCATCGGTGGACGGGTGGTGTTGATAAACGGTGCGGCGATATCTTCGACCGGGTGAAACGTCAGGCTTGCGTTGAGACCGGGATCGCTACGGTCCAGCAGGCGATCGTATTCTTCCTGCGCGCACTCGGGATTATCGCGTAGCGCTTGCATGCGGTAACTGGTTTCGGACCAGCAACGTTGCAGTTCGACGCGATCCAGGTCAAGCATTCTGGTCGTGCCCAGGGAAACAATAACCCGGTCATGATCGGCCGGTGTGCCGATCACGCTGCTGAGTTCGGTCAGGCCGGCGCGTTGCAAGTGTGCCGCGACCCGCGATTCGTCTTTGCTGCGTACCTGGATAACAGCGCCGAGTTCTTCGCTGAACAATATGGCGGCCGGGTTGTCGCTGGCAGGCAGGTTGATGTTCAAACCGCAGCGTGAGGCAAAGGCCATTTCGCACAGGCTTACCGCCAGTCCGCCATCGGAACGGTCGTGATAGGCCAGCAATAAATCGGCATCGCGTAGCGACTGGACGACATCGAACAGGCCCTTTAGCCGTTTTGGTTCGTCCAAATCAGCTGTCTCGGAGCCAAGCCGTTGGTAAACCTGTGCCAGACAAGAACCGCCCAACCGGTCCCGGCCACCACCCAGATCGATCAGTATCAACAGGGTGTCGGTATCGGTCTGCAACTGCGGTGTCAGTGTCTTGCGTGCATCGCTGACCGGCGCGAATGCCGATACCACCAGTGACACGGGCGCGGCAACACAATGCTCTGCTCCGGGATCGACTCCGGGATCGACTCCGGGATCGACTCCGGCATCCTGCCACGACGTACGCATAGACAACGAGTCTTTGCCGACCGGGATGGCAATACCTAATGCCGGGCACAATTCCATACCGACGGCGCGAACGGTGTCATAAAGATCGGCATCGTCGCCTTCGAAACCCGCCGCGGCCATCCAGTTGGCCGATAAACGAATGTCCGACAATTTAGTTATTGCCGCGGCGGCGATATTGGTGATGGCCTCGCCCACGGCCAGGCGGCCGGAGGCGGCCGCGTTTAATACCGCGACCGGTGTGCGCTCACCGATAGCCATGGCCTCACCGCTAAACCCATCGAAACCGGACAGGGTTACAGCAACGTCGCTGACCGGTTCCTGCCACGGGCCGACCATCTGGTCACGCGCGGTCATACCGCCGACGCTTCTGTCACCGATGGTAATGAGAAAGCGTTTGTCAGCAATCGTCGGAAAAACCAGCAAGCGACACAGGGCGTCGGTCAGATCCAGCCCGGTACCGTCAAAAGCGTCATGCGGGGCTGGTCTGCGGCCGACATCGCGTTTGGTTTTTGGCGGATTGCCCAGCAGGGTCTGCATGGGCATCTCGATGGGCATATTGTCGAAGTAACGATCGGTTACCTGCAGGTGCGGTGCTTCGGTCGCCGTACCGATGACAGCAAAAGGGCAACGCTCGCGGGCACACAACGCGGTGAAATCGACCAGCCGATCCGGGTCGATAGCCAGCACGTAGCGTTCCTGCGCTTCGTTACACCAGATACCCATCGGTGACATGCCGGGTTCGTCGTTGGGGATGTCACGCAGTTCGATCTGGCCACCGCGTTTGCTGTGGTCGAGTACTTCCGGGACCGCATTGGACAAGCCACCGGCACCGACATCGTGGATCAGCACGATGGGGTTTTCCTCACCCTGCGCCCAGCAGGCATCGATGACCTCCTGCACCCTGCGCTGCATTTCCGGGTTGCCCCGTTGCACCGAGGCGAAATCCAGTTGTTCGTCGCTCTGGCCACTGGACATCGATGAGGCCGCTCCACCGCCCAGACCAATCAACATGGCCGGACCACCGAGTACGACTATTTGTGCACCAACCGGTACATCGTCTTTCTCGACGTGCTCGCCACGCACATTACCCATGCCACCGGCCAGCATGATGGGTTTATGATAACCGCGCACAAAGTCACGGCCCGGAATCTGTTGTTCATAGGTTCGGAAATAACCGGTCAGTGCCGGCCG
>JAOTXR010000304.1 GCA_029862285.1 Gammaproteobacteria bacterium | reverse complement strand
CAACTGGAACGGAGCAATCAACCACGACATCACTCCACGCCCACGCAGACCGCTGACTTTGAGCCAGTCGATTTCTATGTCCGCTTCGGGAACAACCCGCGATTCCATGCCGGCACGCGTACCAAGCCACGTCACTTTGCTGGAGGCATCGCGTAACCGCGCCGCGACAGCCAGCGCCGGGTAGACGTGCCCGCCGGTTCCGCCAGCCATAATCAGCACACTGGTCATCGCCTTGCCTTCCTGCGCCTGACCACCTTACGTGGCGAGGCTGCGCGGGTGCGTATCCAGGTTTCATGATGTACACGCAATATGAGCGCAAGGGCCACACAGCAAACCATCAGGCTACTGCCGCCATAGCTTATGAGTGGCAGCGTCAGCCCTTTGGTTGGCAGCACACCCATCGAGACTCCGATATTGATGAACGCCTGCGCCCCCAGCCAGATGCTGATGCCGTAAACGAGATACGACTGGAATGCGAGGCCGGCGTCCCCTGCTTCACGCGCAATAGCAAAACTGCGCCAGATGAGCACTGCGAACAGGACAATCGTGCCGACCGAGCCGATGAGCCCGAATTCCTCTGCGAGCACAGCGAAAACGAAATCCGTGTGCCCCTCCGGTAAATAGAACAGTTTTTGAACGCTGCCGCCGAGGCCAACGCCAAACAGGCCACCGCGACCTACTGCGATCAACGACTGGGTCAATTGAAAACCGGAATCAAACGGATCGGCCCATGGATCCAGAAAAGTTGTCAGCCGTTGAAGACGGTATGGCGACGTAAACGCGAGCGCAGCAAGCGACGCACCGGCGGCACTCGCCAGCAGAAAAAGATCACGCCAGCGAACACCGCCGATAAACATGACTGCAAGCACAGTGCCAAGCAATACGGCCGCAGCGCCAAAGTCCGGTTCCGCCAACAGCAACGTGCAAGCCAAGGTAATTAGCAGCATCGGTTTGACGAAACCACCAAGACTCTCGCGCACATGTTCATGCCGTCGCACCAGATAACCCGCGATATACATGAGCAGTAGCAAGCGGACCGGCTCTGATACCTGAACCTTGATCGGGCCGAGTGGCAACCAGCGAGTGCTGCCGTTGACCGTGTGCCCCACACCGGGCAGCAGCACGAGCACCAATAGCAGCAACGCGATAAGTGGCAGGACGACACTGAATTTTTCCCACAGACGCGTCGGCGTATATAAAGCGACAGCGCCAGCAGCCAGCCCGACGAGCAGCAGGATCAGCTGTCGATTGAGATAGTAAGAAGGCATGGCAAGATCACGATCCGCAATCGCCACCGACGAACTGGCAACCATAACCAGACCGATAAGTAACAACGTCATCGTGACCCCGCTCAGCAGCGGATCGACCGCAATACGCCAGGGCGACTTGATGGGTGCGGCGCGACTCATCTCAGTTGCCTTATGGCGTTGGCGAAGGCATCACCACGAACCTCGTAGTTCGCGTACATGTCGAGACTGGAACACGCCGGCGACAGCAACACTGTATCGCCCGGCTGACCGGCCTCGATTGCCGCGCCTACTGCCTCAGGCATATCAGCGACGATATGGACGGGGCAATGAGCTTGCAGCAATTCGCCCAGAAGCTTTGCGTCCTTTCCCAGCAGGATGGCCGCTTTGCCACGCCGCCGCATTGCCTGCGCGAGCGGCGCAAAATCTGCGCCTTTGCCATCGCCCCCGGCGATCAGCACCACTTTGCCGCGACGCACGCTTTCGATTGCTGCGACCGACGCGCCGACATTCGTTCCCTTTGAATCATTGATCCACGTCATTGATGCCGCATCTGACACCCACTGACTGCGGTGTGGCAGGCCGCGAAATTCCTGTGCCGCGGCGACCATCGGCTGCTGCGGCAACCCTGCTGCCTCACCGAGCGCCATCGCTGCGAGCACATTTGAAACATTGTGTTTGCCGGACACCCTTAGCGAAGTTACCGGCGCCAGCAAGCGTTGTCCCCGGGCCAGCCAATCGGTACCGCGACGATAAATCACGCCGTACTGACCCACGGCGGGTGTGTCGGTGCCGAAACTGACTGTCGCGAGGATGCCATCGACCATCTCAACCACCCGCGGATCGTCGCGGTTATAGACAGCGATATCGCAGGATTCGAATATTCGGGACTTGGCATCGACATAGGCATCGAAGCCACCATGCCGGTCAATATGGTCAGGTGAGATGTTGAGCACGGTCGCCACGGTGCTGGCAAGCGACGACGTGCGCTCCAGCTGAAAACTCGACAACTCCAGCACATAAAAGTCTGGCACTGGCTGTTTGAGTAAATCCAGCGCCGGTACACCGAGATTGCCACCGGCCAGCACTTTGCGTCCCGCCGCACGCATCATGGCAGCGAGTAATGTCGTCACAGTACTCTTGCCGTTGGAACCGGTAATGGCAACGAACGGTGCGGTCACGGCCTGAGCAAACAGCGAGATATCACCAGTCACTGCGACGTTGCGGCGGGTTGCGGCCTGGATAAACGGTTCCCGCAAAGAAACACCTGGCGATACAACCAGGCGATCAGCCAGGCTCAACATCGCCTCATCGAAACCGCCGAGCCGCAGTTCGACGTCCGGTAGCAGACGACGCATCTCAGACATACCGGGAGGTCGCTCACGCGTATCGGTAACGATAACCCGGTCGCCGAGACTCGCCAGATAACGGGCGCAGGCGACACCGGTTTTACCCAGGCCGACCACGATACTGGTATGCCTTGCCTCGACGCTGTCGACTTCGATTCTCATCGCAGTTTCAATGTCGCCAGACCGACGAGCACGAGGATGAAAGTGATAATCCAGAAACGAACGATGACTTTGGGCTCCGCCCAGCCCTTCAGCTCGTAGTGATGGTGCAGCGGCGCCATCAGAAAGACACGCCGCTTGGTCATCTTGTACAACGCAACCTGTAGGATTACCGAGACGGTTTCGACTACAAATACGCCGCCCATAATCGCCAGCACCAGTTCCTGACGCACTATGACTGCCACCACTCCGAGCGCCGCTCCGAGCGCAAGGGCACCGATGTCACCCATGAACACCTGTGCCGGGTAAGTGTTAAACCAGAGAAATCCGAGCCCCGCCCCGGTCAGTGCGGCGCAGATCACCAGCATCTCTCCGACACCATTAATAAAAGGAATCTGCAGATAGTTTGCGAAATTGAAGTTGCCGGTCGCGTAGGCAAATACACCCAGGGCCGCCCCCACGAGCACGGTCGGCATGATTGCCAGACCGTCCAGTCCATCGGTCAGGTTTACGGCATTACTGGTCCCGACAATGACAAAAGCACTGAAGAACACATAGAAGACACCCATCTGCAGCGCAAAATTCTTGAAAAACGGGAGTATCAACGACGTCTCGATCGGATCCCTCGCGGTCCAGAACAATACGATCGAGGCAGCCAGTGCGGCTGCGCTTTGCCAAAAGAGCTTTGAGCGCGCGCTCAGCCCCTTGCTGTCTTTCAATACCAGCTTCTTGTAGTCATCGATCAGGCCGATCAATCCAAAAGCAACCAGAATTGCCAAAACAACCC
>JAOTXR010000303.1 GCA_029862285.1 Gammaproteobacteria bacterium | reverse complement strand
TCGGCTTCGGTGGCGAATCGACTATTGCGCCAGGCACGTAAGTTCATGGAGAAACTGTCGCTGATTTTCTGCTGGTAGCGAAACTGCAGACGCACGTCCTCAGGTGTATTGGTGCTTCTGCGCAAATCAAGCTGCTGCCACCCGGCATCGATACTGAATGTGCTTCGAGGTCGCGCCGTCCAGGACCAGGACAACGCCGTTCCAAAGACTCCGTCCGACTCTCTTGTCGCTGCGGTCAGATAATCCCGGTCTTCATTGTAAGCATTGAAACGAATTCGGCTACGGGCCAACTCCAGTGTGGCCTCCGCAGACAACCGCTTGCGCACATAGACCGATGCCTGGGGCTCCGGGAGTTCCACACCAGAGATATTTGTCAGGAACTCGAACAGTGCCTCATAGTCCGCCTGTTGATATCCGGATGTCGTAGTCTCCTCAAGATAGGAAATATCCGTGGTGAGTTTGCCGGCTGTGCGCAAAATAGACAAACCATAGGATTCTCCGAAATGTTCTTCACCAGCGGAAATTTCATAAGTTGTCAGACGATCGAGTTCACCGCGCAATCCCAGGTGCCAAAATGAGCCGTCAATCTTTTGTGCGCCAGTCAACCGGTTGAATTTATTATCTTCCTCACCGCCGCCGATAAACAACTGCGTCTTATTGCTGAACGCCCAGCCCAGCTCGGCATTTGTGCGAGTCAAACTGACTTCGCTGCCGGTATCGTAGTCGATCTGCGAATCCGAGTAGCCCACTTGCCATGACCACGATGACAGTGGTGGCGAGCCAGAGATCGTTGCCGTAATCCGGCCGTTTTTGCTGTCTGTAGCGCTCGGCTCATCGTACTCAACCACGCCGGCCGAATAACCGATCATTATGCGGCTGGTTTTGCCTATCTCTCTGGTCCAGTAAGGACTGACCGAAAAATTGAGCACTTCGCTACGGTTATTTGTCCGGGTTACCGCGCTGATCGGGTTGCTTCCACCCGGGTCGATAATCTGCTGACTCAAAGAGCCGTTGAAATTCACGAATAGGGTGTTGTCGACCAGCGTTGCGGTACCGCCTATGCTGGAGTAGTCGAGCGTTTCATCGAATTCGTCTCTGCGCGAGTACAAAAGTCCTTGCAGACGATATACGAAATCGGCCTCGAACTGCTTACCGGTTGCCTTTAACTTTATCGACGGCAATATCTCGGTGATAAACTCATCTTCCTTCAACGAATCCACTGACAGGTTCAAGTTGTCAGTGTAGGTCTCGGCTACGTTGATAGACGGTTCTACGTCCCATTCCACCGCGGCGGCGGTACTCCAGCAGAAAATCGCGCAAGCCAACAGTCCGATCTTATTCTTGCCCATAATAACCACCATGATAGGGAGAACTTTCCGGCAACCTGCATTTGTTGAGCACGACCCGCACATCGCAATCGTGGAGCAAATCGAGCGCACCGAGCACCGCCCGTTGTGGTGTTTGCCCTGCGTGCACTACCAATATGATCTGGCCGACCAAAGGCGCCAGAGCCTGCGCCTCGCTGGCCTGCAGCAATGGCGGAGAGTCAAAAACTATGACCCGGTCTGAATAGCGGGTTGAAAGCTCTTCAGTTATGGCCTCCATGCGCTGGCTGGACAACATCTCAGCTGCGTGACGGTGATGTTTGCCAGCCGGGATAATTCTTAGTGACGGCATGTCTGTCTGCAGAAGCACGTCGCCTATGTCGATCGTGTGATCCTGAAGCAGATCCATCAGCCCCGGCCGCTCTTCAATTTCCAGGATTCGACTGATATGGGCCTTAGCTACGTCCGCATCAACCAGAACAACTGTTCGGTCCCGCTCCAGCGCAATACTCATTGCAAGATTCATCGCGGTGAAGGTCTTACCCTCTGTTGATAATGCGCTTGCCACTAATATGAGGTTTTTGCGCGCGGCCTCATCCTGCGATTCATCGGCGTTCTCAAACGCGGCCTGCAACAATGGCCGCTTGATTCGCCGGAATTCGTCAACGACAGTGTTCGCAGTGTCGCTGTACGGAGTTACTCCGTCTTTGGCCAATTTCTCATGGTCCAATTCAATATCGACGGTACCGGACTTTTTCTTGTAGAGCGGGCCTGAAGCCTTGCGGGCGTCATTGATAACTCGACCGGCTTTGTGTGGTCGGTCTGTACGGTGCTTGTCGACCGCTTTCTCGACGATGCTCACGCTGCGACCCTGGCGACAATTCTCGATGCCAATTGAACTGCAGGCCCGCGAAACAGCACTGCCGCAAAGTATGCCGATACCAGCAGCCCCAATCCGAGCATGAATGCGCTCAGCTGCAACCGGCGGGCGATCTTTTGCCCTGGTGTCAGGATTACGCTGATCGTCCCGAGCACTTCGGCACCGGTAATCTGTTTAAGATTGGCGCGACCAACAAAAACCGGATTAACCTGATTCATGGCATAGGCAAACATGCCACCGGCTGCCAGCCCAAATAACATCGCTACGGCCAGGAACAGTACTCTATTTGGCCCCACTGGCTGCAACGGGACGGTCGGCGGATCCAGGACGCGAAATTTGACGTCCTCGTTACTCTGTTCCGCGTCCTTGGTAAGACTGGCAGACTCAAAACGGTCCAGCAGAGCCTCGTATCGTGCCTTCGTCACTTCGTAATCGCGATTCAGTTTGGCGAGTTCAGCCTCCACACCTGGAATGGTGTCAACCGATTTCTGCAAACCGGAAACTACTTCTTGCTGCTGTTGTATACGCACCTGCAACCGAGCAATCGCGACTTCAGTGTTGTTAAGTTCAATTTTCATGCTCTGATAAACTGGATTCAAATCCATAGGATCTGACGTAGTCGGCGTTGACTGACTGCCGGCAGCGGTATCGCGTTGCTCTTTCAGGCGCTCCAGCGTGTCCTTCAGTGCAATGATGTCGGGATGCCTGTCAGTGTATTGCAGGCTCAGGTCGCGAAGGTTGTTTTCGACCACAGCTATTTTCTGATCGTAATCCTCGGTAATGCTGTCTCCGCGCAGAACTGGTTCTTCACTTGCAATCTGGCGCCGCAACTCCCTTCTGGTACGTTGCGCCAGGTCCAATTGTGATCTGAGTTCGTTCAGATTAGCTGTTGTGGATTGCAGACGTGAGTAATAATCCCCGGTTGTATCCGGCATCGCTCCGACATTTTCTTTTTTGAAGCGGGCCAAGCGTTCTTCTGCCTCGACCAGCCGGGTCTCATGTTCGACAATTTGTTCATTCAGGAATCGCATGGCGACTTCTGAGTCGGTGCGACTTGTGCGCAAGGTGTCGCCAACAAAATTGGACAACAAGGTTTGAACCACAGCATGCGCGGTGCGTGGATCACGATCGCGGAAAGTTATCGTATAGAGCTGATCCCGAGCAGCACGGATATCGATACTCGACCGAAGTCTGTCGATCAGATTCTCCATTTCGCGTGGCGTTGTCGCACGCAGGTCCAGGTCAGTTTCGCGAGCGACTTCCTCGAGATGCGGGCGGCTCAGTAACGCTCGTGTCATCATGTTGACCTGGTTCATGACGTTGGTCTCGGTGGCCAGAC
>JAOTXR010000302.1 GCA_029862285.1 Gammaproteobacteria bacterium | reverse complement strand
CGCGGCCGGTATTTGTCGTGGGGATGCCACGATCCGGGTCAACCCTGTTGGAACAGATACTCGACTCGCACCCGGAGGTTGCGAGCATCGGCGAGACCGCATTGTTGTCGCAGGTGGCATTTGGCCTCGGTTCCGAAGATCAGCCCTATCCTGACTGCCTGTCATCCTGCACGGTGGAGAGTATGCAGTTGGCGGGTTCACTCTATCTGGCCGGGCTTCCAGCCGGCTATCGCCGCGTGGTAGATAAAATGCTGAGCAATCTGGTGCATGCCGGCCTCATTGCCATCCTGTTTCCGAACGCAAGAATGATTCATTGCGTTCGCCATCCGCTGGATACGCTGTTGTCCTGCTACAGTCATGACTTTACCGGTAAAAACCTGGGTTTTTCTTATGACTTCGATGACCTGACGCATTACTACCGGCAATACCGGCGGCTAATGGATCACTGGAGCACAATTGACGCCCTGGATACTAAAATAGTGCACTACGAAGACGTTGTCGGAAACACGGAAACTGCGATTCGTTCGACCCTGGACTTTCTGGATCTGCCCTGGCATGAGAGCTGTGTGAGATTTCACGAAAACCGCACAATTCGCAATACAGCCAGTTACGCACAAGTGCGCCGGCCGACCTATAGTGACTCAGTCGGGCGTTACAAGCACTATCGAGAACAATTGAAGCCACTGGCCGATGCGCTTGGTGATTTTCTCCCGGAATCACAATGAGCACACACGATCTGAAAACCGCGATACGGTTGCACCGTAACGGCCGGTTGCAGGCAGCACACGAAGCCTACAGCAAGCTGATCGCAGCAAGACCGGAAGACGCCAGGCTGCGGTCGCTGTTTGGCCAGCTGGAACTGCAGATGGGCAAAGTCGATACTGCAATCGGGCATTTGCGGGAAGCTGCCCGTCTCGCACCCGAAGACAAGCGTATCGCCCTGACGTTGGCGCGCGGTCTGGCGACTACCCGGCAACATGACGAAGCACTGAGCATTGTCCACCAGCTGCTTGCCGACGATGATGCCCTCGCTGAAGCATGGTCCACGCTTGCGGCTGTGCATCGGCATCGTAGCGATCACGCCAACGAGCTGGTGGCACTCGAACGCGCTACGGAATTATCGCCGGAAGATATTCCAGCACTGATTGCCCGTGCCAACGCGGAAGTCGCCAATGATTTCTCCGATCGCGCTGTCGAGACGTTGCTTGGCGCATCCCGGCAAGCCCCGAAAAACCCTCGCATTGCAAATAATCTGGGGGCACTGTACCTGCGCCGTCACAACCTCGGTGCAGCAGCCGCAGAACTACGACGCGCCCTGGAAATTTCGCCGGATTATGCGATCGCCCTGTCCAACCTGGCCGTCGTCCTGCATCGAATGGGAAACCTGGATGCCGCACGGGAAATGGCAGAGCGTGCATTGAAAGTCACGCCGGGCGATATCGATGCCCGCAGCGAACTGGCATCGATTCTGATGGCGCAGGGGGATTTGGCTGGTGCCGAATCCGGTTTCAAGACTGCCCTGAAACAGGCGCCGGCGCATCAGGGCGTATTGGCTGGTCTTGCAGAATTACGCGATCGGCAGGGACGCGCCGCGGAAGGCCTGCAACTGATCACGGACATCATTGCATCCGACCATGCGTCACCCGATATCCGTCTGGTCGGTGCCACGCTCGCCAAGCGGATCGGACGCAGAGAAACAGCGCTGGAAATGCTGGCGCCATTGCTCGATAGTCACGGGGATCCACTTTATGCAATAGATCGCGCTACCCGGCGCCGCCTTTGTTTTCTCCTTGGTGAAATTAACGATGCCGGCGGCGACTATGGCAGCGCAATGCATTACTACGACGCTGCAAACACGATACTTCGCCCGGAATACGACATCGACAAACTCTATGCGCGGGTCGACGCGATCGTTGACTCTTTTGATACCGGCCCCAGAGACAGCGCGGTCAATCGCAGCCCCAGACGGATATTTCTTGTCGGCATGCCGCGCAGTGGCACGAGTCTGCTCGAGACCATGCTGTCGCGTCATCCGGCCATCCATGCGTGTGGCGAATTGCCGCTTATTGCCCGCCTGGTAAACGCCAGAGGAGACTTCCCGAAGGGATTTCCGGAGCTGGATGACACGGATCTGGATCGCATGGCCGATAGCTACTGCGCCGCAACTTCTGCCCCGGCGGACATTCGATTCATGACGGACAAGATGCCGCTAAATTTCTTCTACGTCGGAGCCATCGCGAAGATGATGCCGGATGCATTCATCATCCATTGCCGGAGGCACCCCGCCGATACTTTATTGTCCTGCTATTTTCAGAATTTTCTCGATCCGGCATTGGCATTCAGCTATGACCTGGAAACTGCCAGCCATTACTGGCGAAACTACAATCGCCTGATGACACATTGGCAACAGTACCTGGATAGCAGGAATCTCGAAGCGCAACACAGCAGGATTTTCGAGGTGCAATACGAAGAACTGGTAGCCAGCCCCGAAGCGGTTGCCCGCCCCTTGATTGAGCGACTGGAACTTGATTGGAATTACGACGTGCTCAGCCCGCACCTGGCCGGACGCTATATAAGCACGGCGTCGCATGCACAGATTCGTGAACCGATACACAGCCGTTCTGTCGGGCGTTTTGCGCGTTATCGCCCGTTTCTCGGCGATCGTGCCGAGCTACTCGACACCCTGGAATGAATCCGGCCGAACTAAATCATGAACTAGCCGATCTGACGCGCCAGATGGCTGCCGGCGAGCTGCAATTGGTTGAGAAACGCACCAACTCACTGTTGCAGACAAACCCGGATGAACCGCGTTTGTTGTGCCTGCTTGGCCGGGTGGAGCGTCTGCAGGACAAACGCGACCTGGCGCGCATGCATCTGGAAACGGCGGCCCGGCTGGCACCGCGCGCGATGCAGGTCATGTCGGAGTTGGGCTATCTGGCGCTGGCCGAAGAAGCGTATGCCAGCGCCGAAGGACACTTTGCCCGCGTCGTGAATCGCAATCCCGCCAACAGCGACGCGCTGTTCAACCTCGGAATCGCGTTGCGGCAACAAGGCAAGCACCAGTCCGCGATCGCTGTTCTGGAACGTTGTCTGGTGCAAAGTTCGGATCAGTTGCAACAGGTTCACACCGAACTGGGCACCGCACACATCATGCAGCGCCATGAAGCAGCGGCACTGGAACATTTTGAACAAGCCCTGGCGATTGATCGCGAGTATGCCCCGGCACTGCACGGCATGGGCATGGTGAAATCGGCTTTCGGCGAATTCGACGAGGCCGCGGATTACTTCCGCGCCGCGATGAAACATGATCCTGACTTTGTTGAGGCCTATCAGCAACTCGTCTCGATCAGCCGTTTTGATGGCAGCGATCATCCCGATATTCAGACGATGGAGAAGATAGTTGCCGATTCCGAACGAAAGTCACTGACGCGCGAGACCCTGCACTACGCGTTGGGCAAAGTTTACGATGACTGTGGCGAATTCGAGCAGGCCTTTGCTCACTTTGTTGATGCAAACGCGCTCAGAAAAGCCCGTCTACCGGCATTCGATGTTGCCCGGATGC
>JAOTXR010000301.1 GCA_029862285.1 Gammaproteobacteria bacterium | reverse complement strand
TCAATCGAAAAAACCCGGGATACCTCAGTCGCGACTATCGACGCTGGCGGCGACGTACACTCATGCAGACTCAAGGCGGTTTCGCCGAAACTGTCGCCGGGAAGATAACAATCCAGATTCACCATCGCGCTATCGCCAAAACGTGCCAGCCGCTTACCCGGCAATAACACGACAAAACGACCCGATATCACGATGGACAGCGACGATGGCGTAACGCCCTCGATGACGGCTTCGTCCAAGACATTATAGGCGCGCAATTCGCTGGCCTCGGCGAAGACTCTTAGCTTGTCCGGTCCGATACCCCTGAAGATCGCGCTCCGGGCCAGGTACTGCTCCAGCGAGTCGTCATCCGTCCCTGTCCGCATGGCTGTGAGTACTGTCGGCATTGCGTCAGTCCCCCGTTTGGATTCCTTGTTGGAGATTTCAGCATAACGACACCTCAGTTGGCAGCGGCGATGGCAAACATGTGTCAACGAGCTTGTTAAAAAGTGTACAGGGCACGATCCCGTTGATGGGCAATCGATCCGCGCGTTCAGGCCTTCTGTTCCACCACCCGTCAGCCCTGATCACTGCCGGGTTCTGCCAATAACGCAATGAGTGCCGATGTATCCCAGCGGCCGCCGCCGCGTGCCTGCAATTCCGCGTAATAGCGATCCACAAGTTGCGTAACGGGCAACCGTGCACCATTACGCTGCGCCTCCTCCAGTGCAATACCAAGGTCTTTGCGCATCCAGTCAATGGCGAAGCCAAAATCGAACTCGCCGGCAGCCATGGTCTCGCTGCGGTTAACCATCTGCCATGACTGCGCAGCCCCACGGGAAATAACATCGACGACAGCCGCAACGTCCATCCCGGCACACTGAGCAAAATTAAGCCCTTCGGCCAGCGCCTGCACCAGGCCCGCAATACAGATCTGATTGACCATCTTTGCCATCTGACCCGTCCCGGCAGGGCCCAGGAGCCTGGCGTAGCCCGCATAGCAATCGATGAGAGATTTGACTAGCTCAAAGGCCGCGGCGTCGCCACCGGCCATGACCGACAAGCTGCCCTGCTCTGCGCCCACCTGACCACCCGACACCGGCGCGTCAATAAAGGCCACACCCTGTTCCGCTGCGCCGACCGCCAGTTCACGGGCCAACTCGGCCGAGACTGTGGTGTGATCGACCAATACGGCGTCACACCGTATCGATTCGAACACGCCAATCTGCCCGGTGACGGCTTCGCGCAAATCATCGTCGTTGCCAACACAGCAGAAAACCACGTCAGCCTGAGCCGCGGCCGCCGCCGGCGATTCCGCCGCGCGACCACCATGTTGCATGATCCAGCGTTCGGCCTTTTCCCGGGTCCGGTTGTATACCGTAACGTCATGACCGGCTGCGGCGAGGTGACCCGCCATCGGGTAACCCATCACGCCCAGACCGACAAACGCTAACCGTTGTGCCATCGTCATACCTCGTCAAAAAACAATGGGGTTCCAGACGACTGGCAAGCGTGCGCCGATGCACCAGCTGTTCGCCGGAAATGGCATTCGAAAAAGCACGAACCCGTCGTTCAGGGGTGTTGTCGTTTATCCGATCGGGCTGCAGGAGCGATTTTAGCCGCGGTCAAAAGACCGCGGCTAAAATCGTGCAAGCACTCTGTTTAAATCAGAAGCGGAATTTCGCCCCAAACTGAATCCGATAGACTGACGGCAGCCGGGCAATTGCAGGCTGCGGCACGATCGTCGACGGGCTCACTTGTGAACTCGAGATTGGCGCGTAAATGTATTGCGAGCCATCGCCGGAGATTGTCACATTCGCAATCGCTACATTGGACGGCGCGTTGTAGCTTTCCACACGGCCCCAGTCGTCATTGAGCAGGTTGCCAATGTTCTCGATATCGAGCAGCAACTCCAGCTTCTTGTCTCGCCATAGATTAACTTCCTGCATTAACCGCAGGCTGACGATATTAGTAAAATCCGTTTCGCACGAGTTACGGCCAACGATTCTTCCACGTATACCTGACAGGCATTCATCGCCATCGATAAAGGCATTGACGTCGCTCAGAAAGTCCATGTCGCCAGTAACGAGTGGATCGCTCATTCCCGTGGGTACGTAAAACAGGTGTGAACCCGGGTTGTCGCCCTCGCTGCCAAAGTCGGCCAGAAAAGTACCGCCAAAAGCTGCGTCGCCGCTACCAAACACGTAGGAGTATTTACGCCCGGAGCGACCGGTCCAGAGCAGACTGGCACGGGTCATATTGTCGCCAAAAAGCTGTTTTTCCCAGTCGAGGGTTGCCGTTATCCGGTCTTCCACCGCGAACTTGGACGGCGAGGCCGCCATGTTGTTGAAATCCGTGGTCGCGTCAAAGGCATAAGACTCGAATGTCACGAATCGGTTGTAGGAGCGGACTTCCATTGCATCGGTATTGGTATACCCCAGGGTGGCATCAAAACTACCGAACCGGGTGTCCCAACCCTTGGCGACATTGAGCGACCAGATCTGACTCCTGCCGCGATCCGTATTCTCCAGAACATAGTCACCGCCGGGCGTGAAGCTGTAGATATTGCGGCCGTCCGGCGCCAACCCGGTTATGGTCCGCCGCAGCTCCCGCACGTTAAAACCGTTCTTGACGTTCGACAGGATTAATTCCGCACCGAGGTCCCAGCCGTCCCCCAGACCGAATCTGGAAAGGTCCGCCGCAAAATCTGCACCGAGACTGTATTTCCAGGTGCTCAGGGTTTCGAAATCCGGTGAAATCGCTTCGACATCCGAGTCCGGATTGACGCCGTTGCTCGACTGCAAGATTTCGGTCGCGATGGTCGGGCTGGGCAGGCCGGCGGCGAGATCATCCAGTTCGTCAAAAGCTACAACGAAACTGCAAAAACCACACACGATATTGCGGGTGACGCCGTTACCCTGGTAGCTGTTGGACAACATGATCAGCGGTTCGCCCCCGCCAAACAAACCAACCCCACCCCTGACCGTCAAACGATCGGTAGCATCCCACTCGACACCAAACCGGGGCTGGAACAGTTCATTACCGTGGAGGTTAAAGGTATTGTCGAATCCATTGCGCGCCGCAAAACTCGCGTTGCGCGGAATCCTGTCATCATTCTTGTTCGTATCCAGGCGCCCGCCATATTTGATTGTGAGGTCATCCCGCGGGATCCATTCGTCCTGGATAAACAAGCTGTCTGTGGTCAGCTCGAACACGCCGACTGCATCTGCAATCACGCCGCTCGTTGAGCCGCCAAACAGCACCAGGCCAATGTCGCGATTCTCAAAATCATCGATACTGTTGAATTCGAATAGTCCGCGGGTAAACGGCACAAAGGTATTAGCCGTCTTTTTTACTTCGCGCTCGACGCCCAACGTGATGGTGTGGTCGCCGGTCGCATAATCCGCTTTAAAGCGGAATTGTTCCGATTCGTTGTCCAGTTGATTGTTGTGTCTGAAGCGGTCGCCGCCAGCGGTAATAAGACCACCACCTGGCGCTCTGATCATGAAATCCGGTGTCGATGAGTCAATACTGACCTGGCGGTTTTCGACTTCCTTGGTGCCGTACTTGAATTCTGTCGTCCAATTG
>JAOTXR010000300.1 GCA_029862285.1 Gammaproteobacteria bacterium | reverse complement strand
CAATCCCCAATAGAGGCACCTCATGCGGGCAATCCACAGACTCTCTCTATACACGGCTTTTTTGTGCGCGGCGGCTGCCGCTGTTGCGGCACCACCTGATGGCGGACGGGCCGATAGCGGGCGGGTTGCCGCACTACGGGCAGCAAGTTCCGGCGACCTGATTGTGGCCACAAACCCGGCCAACGACAAAGCACGCTTCGTCCGCAGCAACGGTGACCTGATACCAGCCTTCAAAGGCGGCAACCGGCACCAGAAGGCCATGGCCTTTGTGGATGCACATGGCCCGCTGCTGGGTATCGATAATGCACGACAATTGCGGCTGTTGCGCAGCCGGGTCGACAGCCTGGGGCACACGACTTTGAGCTACGAGCAATTCGTAAACGATGTGCCGGTCTATGGCGCACGTGTTAACGCCAACTTTGGCCCAAACAACGCGCTACGGGCGGTAAACGGCGACTTCGCGCCCGGGCTGTTATTAAACACCCGGCCATCAATCAGTTCACGCAGCGCACGCAGCACTGCGCTCAGCCGCATTGCTTCGATCCAACCGGCTGCCGGACTGGAAGCTAAATCACCGACACTTTATATATACCGCCAGTCACTGCGTGCCAATGGTGACGGTCCGGCCGTACTGGCCTGGCAAGTCGAAGTTGGGAATGACCGCGACGTTCGGGAGTTTGTATTCGTCAACGCCGCAAACGGCAAAATCGTCGATCAGCATACGGGCATTTACCATGCGCTCGACCGGCGTGTCTATGACGGCGGCCTGTCGTCTGGCTTTCTGGTATGGACCGAGGGTAACCCGACACCATTCACTGGCAACAACCCTCAATCGATCAACAGCCTGATTGATTACACAGCTGACGCCTATTACTTTTTTGACAACCTCACCGGTGGGTCATTTCTTTCCTGGGACGGCAACGACAGCATCATGTATGCCGTCAATAATGAGCCGGCGATCACTTGCCCGAATGCGCGCTGGAACGGCGTATCGATCGATTTCTGCGATGGCACCAGCAGCGACGACGTCGTTGGACACGAATGGTCGCATGCCTATACCGAGAGCACCCATGGCCTGATCTATCGCTGGCAGTCCGGCGCATTGAACGAATCCTATTCGGACATTTTCGGCGAAACGATTGACCAGTTGAATACTTTCGGCACGGACACACCAGCCGGGCTCCGCAGTGTCGGTGTCTGCAGTGTGTTTGGCGGGAGCACGCCCCCGGGTTTCGAGGTACTTTCGCCGGCCACTATTGCGGGTGGCTACAACGTCGCCGGCGCGGCCTTCAACCCGGCGATCGCAGATGTGAGCGGCAGCCTGATTGACACAGCTTCCGACGGCTGCGCCGGTGTCCCGGGACCGGTAAATGGCGCTATCGCCCTGATCGATCGCGGCGACTGCACGTTTGCGGAAAAAGTCCTGAATGCCCAGTCAGCCGGCGCCATCGGAGCGGTAATTGCCAACAATGCCGGGGACGACCTCGTGTTCATGGGTGGCGACTCGGCGGGCATCAATATTCCGTCAGTATTTGTAAGCCAATCGGACGGCCAGGTGCTGCGTAGCGAAAGCAATGTATCCGCCAACATTTCGCTGGGCAGTTCAGGAGAAAACTCGTTACGCTGGCTGATGGGTGAAGATGCCACGTCATTTGGCGGCGCCATTCGCGACATGTGGGCACCCGAGTGTTTCGGTGACCCCGGCAAAGTCAGCAGTGGTCAATATTTCTGCGATGGCAGCGTCGATCAGGGCGGCGTACACACCAACTCGGGTGTGCCGAACCATGCCTTCGCCCTGCTGGTAGATGGCGGCACTTACAACGGCGTTGCTGTCAATGCGATTGGCCTGGAAAAGGCTGCCAATATTTACTGGCGCGCAGCGAGCAATTACCAGACACCCACCAGTGACTTTGGCGTTCATGCCGACTCGCTCGAAGCATCGTGTGCTGATCTCCTCGGTGTCGGGTTGGCGAACCTGAGCACTGAATCGGCGGGTGCCGGCGCATCCGGTCTGGCGATCACTGCAAACGACTGTAATTCGGTAGCGGCGGCCATCGCCGCGGTCGAGTTACGTGTCGAACCGGTACAGTGCAATTTCTCGACGCTGCTGGACGTAAACGCGCCCGATTTGTGCGCCTCCGGCACTACCGCGCAATCTGTATTGAACGAAGACTTTGAAACCGGTCTCAATGGCTGGGCGCCGGGAACGCGCGCGTTACTCAACCCTGGCACATTTAGCGGTCCTGACTGGTCGGTTAGCGCCGACCTGCCCGATGGACGCAGCGGTTCAGCCGCCTATGGCCCCAACCTGGTGCTGGGTGACTGCAACAACGACATCGAGGCTGGCATCGTTTATCTGCAAAGCCCGGTGATCGCGTTGCCTTCGGGTATCGCTACACCACGTGTAGCCTTCGACCACAGCGTGATGACCGAAGCGGACTATGACGGCGCCAATCTCAAGATCAGTGTCAACGGCGGTACCTGGCAACTCGTTCCCGCCGGTGCCTTTACCTTCAATGCCTACAACGGCAGCCTTGTGGCCAGTGACAATCCCATGGCTGGTGAAGCGGCGTTCCATGGCACCGACGAAGGTTCGCTGGTAAGCGGCTGGGGCCAGTCGCAAATTAGTCTGACCGGAATCGCCTCACCGGGCGACAGCATACGGCTACGCTTCGAACTCGGCATGGACGGCTGCAACGGTTTGCAGGGCTGGTTCGTCGACGATATCAACGTGTATTCCTGCGAAGTCGCAGGCTTCGACTTGGATGGCGATGGGATCCCAGACTCGATCGACAATTGCACCAACGTGCCAAATGCCGATCAGCGCGACACCAATGGTGATGAATACGGGAATATCTGCGACGCCGATCTGGATAACTCGGGACTGGTTGATTTCCTTGACCTCGCGATTTTCAAAGACGCGTTCCTGACGAGACCCGCCAGTGCAAACTGGAACCCGGATGCGGATCTCGATGGTGACGATCTGGTCGGCTTCTCTGACATCAACATCGCCAAACAGCAATTCCTCGGTCCGCCGGGACCCAGCGGCCTGGCGCCATAACGGCAACGGGGTCAAGTCTGCCCATTTCCCATTTCCAAAAATGGAAATGGGAAATGGGCAGACTTGACCCCAGCTCCCAGCTCCTATCCCGCGTCGATATCCACCCTGACCCGAATCCGTTCGCCGGGTTTGTTCTGCATTCGACGCACGTAGACCTCACCGGCGTAGGAATAGGTGACCCGCCAGCCCACGGTTTTTTGCTGTGACTCGTAGCTGGTAACGGTGCGACATTGTGGACGCCGCAGGCGATCATCCGCCCGGATCAGATCGCCAATCGTAGCCTGCGGCTGTTCGCGGCGGGCATCACCGGGTGGTGCAACTTTCGAGGCCGCGCTGCAGACTTCTTTGCGCAGGGGTATGCGTTGTGTCTTGGTAATGGGTTCTGCATCGATAACCCGGGCATAAGCAAAGTAACCATCGCCCGCATGAGCCACCGGCATGAACAAAAAAATCAACAGCAGGGTCCGGCGCATCATCAACCCCTGCGTTTCAGACGAAACCCGGCGTTGC